>DAIOWG010000300.1:0-3995 GCA_036758645.1 Dokdonella sp.
GCCATCGCGAAACCGGTGCGTTCCATCAGTTCCTTGAGCGTGGCCTCGGGCAGGCTCACGCGTTCGACGAGCTCGATGTTCTCGATCGTCGGAAACTCGGTCGCCGGCAACGTCGCGAGCGTGAACCGGCTGCGCCCCGCGCTGAGCACGACGCGTTCGCCGTTCTGTTCGAGCTTGATCCGGCAGCCATCGGGGAGCGCGCGACAGATGTCGAACAGCTTGCGCGCCGGGACCGTGACTTCACCGGCCGCGAGGTCTTCGGCGGTCATGCGCGCGACCATCTCGACCTCGAGGTCGGTGCCGGTCAGCGACACGCCTTCGCCATCCACGACGACGAGCAAGTTCGCGAGGACGGGCAAGGTCTGGCGCCGCTCGACGACGCCCACCACATGCTGCAAACGCTTCAGGAAGGCCTCTCGCTGGATGCTGAATCGCATGGTCTGCAGGTCCTGTTTCAAGGTTTGTCTTTCATGTGGAAGGATTGCTTGTTGCTGGTCCTGTGGACAGCCCGCAAGCCGAAGAATTTCTTTTTGAAATCAAATTGTTGCGGCTGCTTTGCGTGCGGGAGAACGCGCTCCGTCGCCTGTGGGTGAACTGTGGATCAAATTTTTCGCGCGCTCCCGCCCACACGTTATCCACAGGCCGTCCACCCTCGAACCTTCACTCGGTCAGCACGCGGATCAGCTTCTCCCAGTCCTGCCGGATCTTGCCGTCGGTCTCGCGCATGTCGCGGATCGTGCGGCAGGCATGCATCACCGTCGTATGGTCGCGACCGCCGAAAGCATCCCCGATCTCCGGCAGGCTGTGTTCGGTCAATTCCTTCGCCAGGCTCATCGCGACCTGCCGCGGTCGCGCGATCGAACGGCTGCGCTTGATCGACAGCAGGTCGGCCAGACGAAGCTGGTAGTAGTCTGCCACGGTCTTCTGGATGTTGGGGATCGAGATCGCCTGCGCATGCACGGTGAGCAGGTCGCGCAGCGTTTCCTGCGCGAATTCGAGCCCGATGCGCCGACCCTCGAAATTCGCGCGCGCGACCAGCGTATTGAGCGCGCCTTCGAGGTCGCGCACGTTGGAGCGCATGCGCTTGGCCATCAGAACGGCGACGTCCTCGGGCAGTTCCACGCCCTTCGCCTGCGCCTTCGCGAGCACGATCGCCGCGCGGGTCTCGAAGTCCGGCGGCTCGATCGCGACCGACAGGCCCCAGCCCAGGCGCGACTTCAGGCGCGGCTCCAGATTGTCCACTTCCTTCGGATAGCGATCGCAGGTCAGGATGATCTGCTGCTTGCCCTCGAACAGCGCATTGAACGTATGGAAGAATTCCTCCTGCGTGGTGTTCTTGCCCGCGAAGAACTGGATGTCGTCGATGAGCAGCGCGTCGACCGAGCGGAAACGTCGCTTGAAGTCATCCATGCCCTTTTGCTGCAGCGCGCGCACCATGCCGCTGACGAACTGTTCCGAACGCAGGTACAGGATCTTCACGCCCGGCCGGTTCGCGCGCATGAGGTTGCCGGCCGCATGCATCAGGTGGGTCTTGCCGAGCCCGGTGCCGCCGTACAGCAGCAACGGGTTGTAGGCGCGGCCCGGGTTCATCGCGACCTGGGTCGCCGCGGCCTTGCCGAGCTGGTTCGACTTGCCTTCGACGAAGTTCTCGAACGTGTAATGCGGGTCGAGGCTCGGTTCGGCCGTTTCGCGCGAAGGCGTGGCGCGCGCGCGCGGGGCCGGGCGAGCCTCCTCGCGCGCGCTTCGCGCGGCGCCAACCTGCAGTTGCACGCCGCGTGCACCCCCCGCGACGTGCTCGAGCACGAGCCGGATGCGCTCGAGGAAACGCTCGCGCACGGTTTCCATCGTGTACTCGTTCGGAGCCCACAACGTGATGCCGTCGCCCTCCTCGCTCGCCTGCAACGGCGCGATGTAGGTATGGATGTCCTCCGCGCTGAGCTCCGCCTCGAGGCGGGACAGACAGCGGCGCCAGAGCTCGCTCATCGGTATTGGGGATTCCAGGTGCGCCGACGCCGGCGCGGACGATCACGCGCGGGCGGGCGGACCGTGCAGTCTAGCAGCATGAGGACCTGCGCCCGCCCGCCCCCGGGTCCGGCCGCCCGAACACCGGTTTGACACTTCGCACTCGCGCCGCCTATCATCCGCGCCCTTTTACCCGTTTCCGGCACTCCCATGGCGACCAAGCGCACCTACCAGCCGAGCAACCTCAAGCGTGCACGTGACCACGGCTTCCGCGCCCGCATGAAGACCCGCGGCGGCCGCAAGGTCATCAACGCGCGTCGCGCCAAGGGCCGCAAGCGCCTCGCGGTCTGACTGCAGCACGTTCCGGCATGACGCGCGCCCCGTTCCCGCGCGCGGCGCGCCTGCTGACCCCCGCCGACTTCGCCCGCCTGCGCGGCATCAGCCGCCGCATCGGCAGCCAGAGCTTCGCCGCCGAAGTCGCGCCCGCCGCATCGACCACCGCCTGCGCCCGCCTCGGCCTCGCCGTCTCGCGGCGCGTGTCCAAGCGCGCGGTGCGCCGCAACCGCATCAAGCGCATCGCGCGCGACAGCTTCCGGCACCATCGCGCGGCGCTTCCGACCTGCGACATCCTGCTGATTGCGCGCAGCGATGCCGACCGGCGCAGCAATGCGGAGCTGCGCGACGAGCTCGAGCGGCTGTGGCAGCGCGTCGCCGCACTGAACGACACGCGCACGGCCCGCACAATGCGCGCCTGACGCCCCGCCGCGCGCCCCCGCTCGGCCGCCCCGGCCCCGCCGCAACCGCCAACGCAACAGCCGCGCACCGCGCGGCTGCCGATCCCACAACGCGCGACCGCGCCGAATCGAACCCATGACGAGTCCCCGCAACCTGCTCCTGATCGCCCTGCTGTTCATCGGTTACCTGATGTGGATGCAGTGGCAGGAGGATTACCACCGCCCGCCCGCGACGACCGCGAGCGCACCGGCCACCCACGGTGCCGGCGCCACGTCCGATGCCGCGACGCCGGACGCGGGCGTTCCCGCCGCCTCCGTGCCCGGTGCCGACGTGCCGGCAACCGAAGGCGGCGTCGCGCCGACCGCAGCGGCCGCCGCCGCGCCGCGCGTGCCCGAAGGCCAGCGCATCGTCGTCACGACCGATGTACTGCGCGTCGAGATCGACACGCGCGGCGGCAATGTCGTGGTCGCCGACCTGCTCGACTACGCGCGCGATCCCAAACACCCCGAGCGCGTGCGCCTGCTCGACGACCAGCCCCCGACGTTCTTCGAAGCGCAAAGCGGACTCGTCGGCGTGCAGGGCAGCACCCTGCGTGCTCCCGACCACAACGCAAGCTGGACCACCGCACAGACCCGCTACGAGCTCGCGCCCGGCACCGATACGCTCGAAGTGGTGCTCGATTCGATCGAGGCCGGCGGACTCGCGGTGCGCAAGGTCTACGCATTCGCACGCGGCAGCTACGCGATCGGCCAGCGCCACGAGATCCGCAACGAGGCGTCCACGCCGTGGACCGGAAACGCCTATCGCCAGCTGCAGCGCGTGCCGCCGCTGGTCGACACCGCGGGCATCAAGGGCTACAGCAACACCGAGCGCTACAGCTTTGCCGGAGCGGCCTGGTACAGCCCGACGGGCAAGTTCGAAAAACTCGCATTCGACGATTTCGCGAGCGAACCGCTGTCGACGAGTTTCCAGGGCGGCTGGGGCGCGATGCTGCAGCACTACTTCTTCGCGGCCTGGATCCCCGAGTCCGACGAGCCCACGGGCTACTCGACCACGACCTTGCAGAAGGATGGCGCGACGCGCTACCTGATCCGCACGCTGTCGCCGACGCTGACCGTCGCGCCCGGCGAAACGCGCGTCGAGCAGGCGCGCCTCTACGTCGGACCGAAGCTGCAGAGCACGCTCGACGAGGTCGCGCCCGGGCTCGCGCTCACCGTCGACTACGGCATCTTCACGGTGATCTCCGAGCCGCTGCACTGGGTGCTCTGGACGAGTCTGCCGATCGATTCCTTCGAGGC
>DAIOWG010000301.1:0-3990 GCA_036758645.1 Dokdonella sp.
GGAGGCGGTTGGGTTGCGAAGCCCAGCGCGCGCGCAGCGCGCCGGGTTCACTGCGAAGGCAGGATGCCGGAGCGGACAGCGCCTCGGGGCTGAAGCCCCTCCCACATGCCATCGCGCCCGACGCCAGCAGTCGCATCAACACGAACGCAAGACCACGCCCCAGACAGCCCCCAGTCGGTTTCGCATTGCTATCGTCCCGCGACCCAAAGGGAGGCACCCATGCCCTGGCAAACCGAACTCATGACGATCGCGATCGTCGGCTATGCGATGGTGCTCGGCGGCGTCGTCGGCTTCGAGCGTGAGCTCAAGAACCGGCCCGCGGGATTCCGCACGCACATGCTCGTCGCGGGTGCGGCGGCCTTGCTGGTCGAGATCGGCCAGCTCGTCGTGCAGGGATCGAGCGGCGGAGATGCGGGGACGTTGCGCGTTGATCCGCTGCGCCTCGTCGAGGCGGTGATCTCGGGCGTCGCGTTCATCGGCGCGGGCACGATCTTCGCTCGGCGCAGCGAGGACAGCGTCGAAGGCATCACGACGGCCGCGTCGTTGCTGATGGTCGCGGTGATCGGCGTCGCGGCGGGCTTCGGTCACCACGCGGTCGCGATCGGATCGACGGTGCTGACCCTGCTCGTGCTGACCGTTCTCAACGTCGTCGAGAAGGCGCGCAAGGTCGCGGCCACCGCCACGAAGGACTGATCCGCGCACGCGCGCCGGAAAAAGTCCCGCGGCGCGACCGGCGCGCCGCGGGGCCCCCGCTCCAATCAGTCGAACCCGTTCGCGAAGATCGCGTCGTCGAACATGCACTCGACCGGCACGTTGTCGCGATCCCACGCCGTCGCGCCGGTGTCGGGCACGATGTAGTCGACGACGTAGATGTCGTGCGCGTAGCCGGTGTTCGAACGGTCCTTGAGCCGGAACGCGTACGGTCGCGCGTTGTACGAGCACTGGTTCACGAGTTCGGCATACTCGGGCGCGAAGCCTTCCATCGCGCCGCCCATCTCGAGGCCCTGGCTCCAGTAGGTCGTGCTCTGCGTTTCCTCGGTCACGCCGGTCGTGTACTCGTAGGCGCCGCCGGCCTGCACCGTCGCGATGAAGCCGGCCTCGAGGTCGAACTCCGCACCGACGCGCGTCGAACTGTCGAAGCTGAGGTCGCTGCCGATCAGGGTCGTGCCGAGCGTGCCCATGTTCCAGTTCGACTGCGATTCGGCGCCGAGCGCGCGGCTGCTCCAGATGTTCGCGCTGTTCGCGCCGTTGGTGCAGCCGTCGGGCGTCAGGTCCTGCGCGCCGCTCCAGAGCAGGTCGCCGTGCACGTCGATCGTGCGGAACGCCTGTTCGAGCTCGTTCCAGACCGAGACCTGGAAGCGCTCGTCGTTCGGATCCGTGTCGCACACGCTCTGCGGGAACGCGGGCGGATCGACGTGCACGTCGCCGAACACCTGCACTTCGGCGATGCGCAGCGCCTGCGGCTGGGATGCGGCATCCGGATTCTGCAGACGCAGGTAGCGCGCCTTCAGCATCGCGTACGGGCTCGCCTGCTCGCGCGTCCAGATGTTCCAGCGATCGAAGCCCGCGCCGTCCTCGGTTTCGGGCGCGTACGTGCGCACCAGGCCGCCCGACGGAATGCCGTCACCGCTCATCGGCGTCGCGGACGCGTACAGTCGAAAGCCCTGCAAAGAGGCCGCTTCGCCCGCGAGCGGGAATACGCGGATCGTCTCGATGTCACGCACGCGGCCGAGGTCGATCTGCAGGTACGGCTGCGCAGGCGACGTCGTCGTCACGACCGCGGTGTCGAAGCGGCCGTCGGTCGCCTTGTCGGGGCCTGCGTTCGGCTCGAACGCGGTCGCGTTGCTCGACGCCGCGCGGAACAGCGACGCGCTGCTCCACTCGCGATGCAACGGGATCCACTGCGCGGGCGGATGATCCGGCGAGGCCGCCGCGATCGTCGTCGACCAGGCGCGCGCATGCGTGCCCTGCACCTGGCGGCTGTCGCGCTCGATCTCGCACAGGCGTGCATCGCTGCCCGGCGCCGAGCCGTCGTCGCCCGTGAACACCTCGTAGCCATAGCAGTTGAACGTGTTCTCCTCGAACACCACGAGCGCCTCGCCCGTCGACTGCGAGAAGCCCTCGCTGATCTCGTAGCTGTTCTCGCTGCCGTGGATCTGGCCCGTCGCGGTCTGGTAGTTGTAGCCCGCGGTCGCCTTGACCGAGGCACTGACGCCGACCAGATCCGAACCGAGCGAGATGCCGAGGTAGGCCGAGAAGTCGTGCGAGCTGTAGGTGCCGAAGCGATGTTCGGACGACTCGCCACCGCCCTCGACGTCACCGAACGCGGCCTGCATGTCGACGCTGCCCTGCAGGCGCGCGAAGTACGGTGGCATCCAGACGACCTGGTGCAGCTTCGGCTCGTCGACGCGCCGGCAGTCGGTGCCGATCAGCGCCTTGATCGAGTCGCCGTCGAAGTCGGCCGCGACGAGGTCCATCGCGCTCATCGAGTTGAACGCGCTCGCGTTCTCGAGCTGGTGCCGGCCCTCGATCGGATACGGCGGCTGGCCCGGCGGATCCGCCACGACTTGCCAGACCGAGCGCAACACGTCGTCGCTGGTATCGCGCGCGAGCGTGAGGATTTCGGCGCGACCGTCGCGGTCGAGGTCGCCGGTCGCGACATTGACGAAGTGCAGGTCCTGCGCGCTGTCGACCGTGCGCTCGCCGCGGTACGTCGGATCGGTCGCCATGTGGTACATGTAGGTCGGCAACGTACCGCCTTCCGAAGTCGACGCGACGTCGACGAGCAGGCTCAGCGAGCGCTGCGTCCCGTCGCGGCCCGTGACCGTCAGCGTCACGTTGCGATCGGTGTCGCTGGTGAAGACATGCGTCGGGCTGCGCTCGGTGCTGATTTCCCCGTCGCCGAACGCCCAGGACGAGGACTGCAGGTCGCCGGTCGAGGTGTTCGTGAACGTGACGACGCGACCGTTCGCGCGCCACTGGTAGCCGGCCACGACGTCGATGTCGGCGCGATAGCCTTCGACCACGAGGCGGTTCTGGTACTCGGCGCGCGCGATCACCATCTCCGATGGCGGCCGCCGGTCGATGTCGGCGATCGTCGCCTCGAAGTTGACCGGCGCGGTTTCGCTGGCGCCGTTGAGGATGCGGCTCGAGTCGTATTCACGGCCGGACTCGCCCGCCCCATTGCGGTGCGCGAAGCCGATCGCGGTGATCGCATCGCCGCTGCGTTCGACCGTGAAATGGTGCAGGCGTCGGCCGATGTATTCGACCGAGCCGCCGCGGAACTGCGTGTGCACGACGAGTTCGGCCGCGGCGCCGTCGACGACGTCGCCCGCGTCCGCTTCGACGCGGTGGACCTGGTCGAGGTCGCTGCTGCCGTTGTCGTGTTCGAACACGGTGCCGAGCGGACTCTGGAACGTCTTGCTGCCGATCGCGGTGTTGCCCGCGCCGATCGGCAACTGGTTCGTGGTCGGCTGGTACTCGAGCAGGTGGAAATCGAATCGGCGGTTGCTGCCGCCGTCGGCCTCGTTGACGACGGCGAGCTGCGCACGCCCATCGAGCAGGAAATCACCGGCGGCAAGATCGAATGCACCGGGCGACTGCGACCAGTTCCAGTTTCCGGCCGACGCGTTGTCGGCCTGCGCGATCGCGCCGCTGCCGTTGCCGGTCAGCACGTGCACGCGCATGCCGCCACCGCTCGGACGCACGAGCACCGCGAGCTCGAGCTGGTCGTCGAGGCTGCCGTCCAGATCGGCCGCGACCAGCGAGACGGCCGAGAACGGCACGTCGAGCGTCCAGGTGTCGACCAGCGTCGCGGCCGGTGCGGCCGTGCGTGCGAACACGCCGAGCCTCAAGCTTCCGCCCGCGGTGCGGTTCGCGGTGACGACTTCGTCGGTGCCATCGCCGTCGAGGTCGGCCGCGACTGCCTTCAGGAAAAGCGATCCCGCGAGCGCGCCAGGGTAGAGCCCGTCCTGGAAACTGCGCACGAGC
>DAIOWG010000302.1:0-3982 GCA_036758645.1 Dokdonella sp.
GATTATCTGCGCGGCAAGGGCCGGCTCGAATCGACTGAAGACTTCATCGAACTTGCCGCAACCGGCAGCAGCCGCTCCGGCAAGCCTTACCTCGTGCGTTGCGGTGAAGCCGAACCGGAGCCGAGCCGCGCGTGGTTCACGCGGCAGTTGCAGGTGCTGCGCTCAGGCAGCGAGGCAGTGGCGCCGCCGAAGCCGTGATTGGCCGCCCGCTGCGCAGCCTGCTAACGTGTCGCAATGAGACCTTCTTTCTGGATCAAGCGTTTCGCGATCGCCTTCGCGATCGCATTCGTCGTGCTCGCGGCGGTGCAGGCGCTCAAGGGCAAGCCGCTCGACGTCGCGCTGACGTTCGCGCTCGCATGGGGCCTGGTTTCCGCAGGGATCTTCACGTTGGCCGGCTACCTGCGCTATCGGCGCAACCCCGCTTGCATGCTCCCGCGCGAGCGCACGGCGAAGGGCAGGGTGGACTAGTGGCACTCCCGTCCGCGTCGCCGCCATGAGTCACTTGCGCGATCCATCGTAGCCGGGCCGACCGGCACGCAAGCGCGATCGCAGCTTCCCGCGAGGAGACGAGTCGAGATGGGCACGAACCAGACCACCGCGCGCGTTGCCGGGCTGCTCTACCTGATCGTCGTGCTGACGGGGATGTTCAACCTGCTCTACCTGCCGTCGCGCTTCACGGTCGAGGGCAACGTCGCGGCGACGCTCGACAACATCGCCGCCGCGCCGGACCTCTATGGCTACGGGATCGCCGCCGGCGTGGTCTGCTACACCGCGTTCCTGCTGCTGCCGTTCGTGCTGCACGCGTTGCTCGGCCATGTCGATCGCCGCGTCGCGGTGGTGATGGTTGCCTTCGCGGTCGTCAGCGTGCCGATCTCGCTGGTCGCGCTCGGCCACAAGCTCGACGTGCTCGCGTTGCTCGCGGGTGATCGCTTCGCGACGATCGATGGCGCGCAGCTGCGCGCGCAGGCCGCGTTCGCGCTCGAGTCGTATCGCAGCGGCATGCAGATCTCGCAGGTCTTCTGGGGATTGTGGCTGCTGCCGTTCGGCTGGCTCGTGTTCCGCTCCGGGTTGCTCCCGAAGGTGTTCGGGATCCTGTTGATGGCCGGTTGCTTCGGCTACCTCGTGAACATCATCGCGGGGAGCCTGTGGGACGGCTATGCGCAATCCACGCTCGCAAGCGTCGTGTCGATTCCGTCGGGCCTCGGCGAGATCGGCATCTGCCTGTGGCTGCTCGTGTTCGGCGTGCGCGAACGCGGGCGGCCAGCGCTCGCGACGGAGCCGACCTGAGCGACGCGCGGCCCGGCAGCGAACGGAGGACCGCGACGATGAGCGAAACGCGAAGGTTCACGATCGATGGCGCCGCGATGAGCGCGGTGCTCGCGGGTGATCGCGACCGCCCGGCGCTGTTGCTGATCCACGGATTCCCGGCTTCCTCGGCCTCGTTCCGCGACATCGTCGAGGAGCTTGCTCGCGACCTTTTCGTGATCGCGCCGGACCTGCCCGGATTCGGCGACTCCGATCCGGTCGATCAGCCGTCCTTCGCCGATTTCGCCGATCGCGTGGACGAGCTGCTTGCGCAACTCGGCGTCGATTCGTTCCATCTCTACCTGCACGACTTCGGCGCCGCGGTCGGCTTCCACCTCGCGACCCGTACGCCGGAGCGGGTGCGCAGCCTCGTGATCCAGAACGCGAACGCGCATGCGAGCGGCCTCGGGCCGCAGTGGTCGGCGACGCGCGCGTACTGGGGACATCCGACGCCCGAACGCGAGGCCGAAGCGACCGCACACCTCGGCGCCGACGGCACGCGCGACCAGTACGTCGGCGGCATTCCGGCCGACATCGCCGCGCGCATCGATGCGCGGCGCTGGCAGGAGGACTGGCGGGTGATGTCGCTGCCGGGTCGGCTCGCGCTGCAACGCGCGCTCGTGCTCGACTACCGCAACCACGTCGCGCGCTTCCACGAGATCGCGCACTATCTCGAGAGCCGCCAGCCACCCGCGCTGCTGCTCTGGGGTCGCCACGACCGCTTCTTCGACATCGAGGAGACACTGTCGTGGATGCAGGCGTTGCCGCGCATGGAGGCGCACATCCTCGACGGGCCGCACTTCCTGCTCGAAACGCATGCGGCCGAATGCGCACGGTTGATGCGCGTGTTCCTGCGGCGCGTCGACGCCGAGCTATCATGATGCTTGCGATGCAATATCGGCGTCGTGCCTCGACCCCGTGAACCCTTGCCTGCGTCGATGCGTCCCAACGGCCCTCGTATCGTCTGCATGCTGGCCTACGCCGGCGCGCAGTCGCTCGACATCTTCGGGCCGCTCGAGGTGTTCGCGCTGGCGTCGCGGCAATCGCAGGAGGAGCGTCCTGCGAGCGAGCCGCTGTACCGCCTTCGCGTGCTCGCGGCCGACACCGCGCCGGTCGTGCTCGCCTCGGGACCAAGGCTGTTGCCGGATGCCGCTTGCGTCGACATGCCGGAGGACACCGACACGCTGCTGGTGAGCGGCGGCATGGGCGATGCGCTGGACCGCGTGCGGGCAGAGCGCGCGCTCGTGGACTGGTTGCGCGCTGCCGCGCGGCGCGTGCGCCGGGTGGCATCGGTCTGCAGCGGCGCGCTGCTGCTGGCCGAGGCCGGGGTACTCGATGGTCGCGAGGCCACCACGCACTGGAGCGACGTCGCGGAACTGCGCGACCGCTATCCGCGGGTGCGCGTGCTGCCCGACGCAATCTACACGCGCGACGGCGAAATCTGGACCTCGGCGGGCATCACGGCCGGCATGGACCTCGCGCTCGCGATGGTAGCGGCCGACCACGGCCCGTCGCTGGCCCTGAAGGTCGCCAAGCGCATGGTGATGGCAAGCCGGCGGTCGTGCGGGCAGAGCTAGTTCAGCCGGCAGTTGCAGGCACTCGAGCTGCCCGATCCGTTCGAACGACTCGAACGCTGGATGCGTGACAACCTCGCGCTGCGCCTCGACCTCGACCAGCTCGCCGAACGCGTGCACATGAGCCCGCGCCAGTTCACGCGCCGGTTCGCGGCGGCCTTCGGAACCACGCCGCAGAAATACGTCGAGCAGTTGCGCGTCGAGGCAGCCAAGCCGCTGCTGGAGGGCTCGCGCGAGGACATCGGCCGGATCGCCGCGCGCTGCGGATTCGGCAGCGCGGGCGCGATGCGGCGCGCGTTCGCGCGCCAGCTCGGCGTGTCGCCCGGCGATTACCGCGAGCGATTCGGTTCGGGCTGATTGTCCGGATCGGCACGCGCGGTGTCCGCATCCGCGCGGCAGCCGCCGCTATCGTGCCTGCACCCGAACCTGGAGTCGCCCGGATGAAAAAGCTCACGTTGCGTGGCCTCGGCTTCATGCTGGCGCTGGCCTGTGCGCCGTCGCTCGCAGCGCACGCGCCGCATTCGAAGCCGGAGGTGCGTGTCGGCATCGTGCTGTTCGACGGCGTGCAGATCATCGACTTCGCAGGCCCCTACGAGGTGTTCGGGCAAGCCGGGTTCGGCGTGACCACGCTGTCGCACGACGGCAAGCCGGTCACGACCGCGATGGGGCTTCGCGTGACGCCGGACGCGGCGTTCGATGCCGCGCCTGCGTTCGACGTGCTGCTCGTGCCTGGCGGCGACGTGCAGGAGGCCGAACAGGATCACGCGGTGCTCGCATTCGTGCGCAAGCACGCAGGCAGCAGCCGCCGCGTGATGTCGGTCTGCACCGGCTCGTTCATCCTCGCCGCGTCCGGCGTGCTCGATGGACTCCAGGCGACGACGTTCACGCCGCGCATCGACCAGATGGCCGCGCGCTATCCGAAGGTCGAGGTCGTGCGCGACGTGCGCTGGGTCGACAATGGCCGCATCGTGACGTCGGCCGGGTTGTCGTCGGGACTCGATGCGGCACTGCACCTCGTGGCGACATTGCACGGCGTCGACAAGGCTCGCACGGCCGCGTTGCGGCTCGAATACGACTGGAAACCCGAAGGCGGCTTCGTCAGG
>DAIOWG010000303.1:0-3881 GCA_036758645.1 Dokdonella sp.
CGCGGCCGGCGCTTTTCCTCCAACGCGGAAAGCAGCCGGCCGACCTGCGGTCGTCGAGCCTACAAGGTCGTAGGGACGCGCAAAGCGCGGCTGGCGCTTTTCCTGCAACACGAAAAGCAGCCGGCCGACCTGCGGTCGTCCAGCCTACGGGTACGCGACGCGCACGAGGCGAAGGTCGAGCGGCTGACCGGGCACTACCGACACGCGCGTCGGCGTCATGAACGCGAGGCGCCCCTGCGAATCGCGCAGGAACGCGCGCACGTGCAGACGCGCGTCGGCGCGCCAGCGCGCGCGGTCGAGGTCCAATCCGAACGTGCAGGGCGGACCCGCGAGGCCCTCGAAGCGGAATCGCGCGATGCCGGCGTTCGTCGGTCCGGCGCCATCCACCGCGGCGGCATCGATCACGACCACGTCGAGCCGCGCGCCGTCGATGGCGATGCGCTCGCGATAGGACGCGCTGCCCTCGACGCGCAGCGTCGCGGGTGCCGCAGGCGCGGGTGGAGGCGGGACGGGCGTCGGCGCATCGCGTGGCACCGACCCGCAGGCCGCGAGCAGGACCGGGATCGACAGCAACAATGGGATACGGCGCATCGGGGCTCGCATTCGTCATGGCACGAGAGCACGTTCTACACCCGTCGTGGCGCTGCGTGCATCCCCGCAACGCCAGCGGGAGAAACGTGGGTCACGGGCACTTCGCGCGTGCCGGACGATTCGCGCGTCCCATCCGGGCCGAAGGCCGGGCCGCGGAATCGCAGCCTGCGCCCTTGTGGGAGGGACTTCAGTCCCGAACTTTTCGTGGGAGGGATGTCGGTGCCGAGCTCTTCGCGAGTCCCATCGGGGCTGAAGCCCCTCCCACAAGAATCGGAGCTGCGCTCTTGTGGGAGGGACTTCAGTCCCGAGCCTTTGCGGCTGAAACCCCTCTCACACGTTCCTGATCACTGCGCCGCGCAGTCGCGACCGTGATCGATCAACCGACCAGCGTCGCGTCCATCGTGATCTTCGCATTGAGGAGCTTGGAGACCGGGCAGCCTTCCTTCGCCTGTGTCGCGAGCTTCAGGAAGTTCTCCGCATCGGTACCCGGCACCTTCGCGTTGACCGTGAGGTGGCTCGCGGTGATCTGGAAGCCGTCGCCGATCTTCTCGAGCGTGATCTCGGCCGCGGTCTCGATGCGCTCCGCCGTCAGCCCGGCATTGCCGAGGATCAACGACAGCGCCATCGAGAAGCAGCCCGCGTGCGCCGCGCCGATCAGTTCCTCGGGATTGGTTCCGGGGCCGTCCTCGAAGCGCGACTTGAAGCCATAGGGGGCCTCGCGCAGCACGCCGGTCTCGGTCGAGATCGTGCCCTGGCCTTCGCGAATGCTGCCAATCCATACCGCCGATGCACGCTTCTTCATGCTTGCCTCCGTCGTTTCAGGGGCCGGCCGTCGTGGCGACGGTGCCGGGCGCTTAGAATGCACGCATGCGCCTGAACAAGCATATTGCAGAATCCGGTCATTGCTCGCGCCGCGAGGCCGATCGACTGATCGCGGAAAAGCGCGTGACCGTCAACGGCCGCGCGGCCGGCATCGGCACCCAGGTCGAGGAAGGCGACGAGGTGCTCGTCGACGGCCAGGCGCTGCTCGCGCGACGCGCGACGGGCGCCTCGCGCCGGCATGTCTACATCGCGCTCAACAAGCCGGTCGGCATCACCTGCACGACCGAACGCGAGGTCGGTGGCAACATCATCGACTTCATCGACCACCAGCAGCGCATCTTCCCGATCGGACGGCTCGACAAGGATTCGGAAGGCCTGATCCTGCTGACCAGCAACGGCGACATCGTCAACGAGATCCTGCGTTCGGAAAACCGCCACGAAAAGGAATACCTGGTCGCGGTGAACAAGCCGGTCACCCCGGAGTTCCTCACCGGCATGGCGCGCGGCGTGCGCATCCACAACCAGACCACCAAACCCTGCCGCACCGCGCGCATCGCGAAGTTCGGCTTCCGCATCGTGCTGACGCAGGGACTCAATCGGCAGATCCGCCTGATGGCGGCCGCGTTCGGCTATCGCGTGACGCAGCTGCGGCGCGTGCGCATCGTCAACGTGAAGCTCGGCGCGCTCAAGGTCGGGCAATGGCGCAACCTCACCGATGCGGAACTGCACGGACTGCTGCCCGAACGCACGCAGTGGTGATGCGCGGCCCGCCGCGGGTGTCGCGCCACAGGTCGCCGCGTGCTTCATCGCCGATGCAACGGCATACTCGGGCAGTCCGCTATCGGCATTCGGGGGAATCGCCATGACCATCCGCACCGTCCTCGCGGGCGCGCTCTGCGCGGCCGCCTTCTTTACGCCTTCGCTGCATGCGCAGTGGTCGGATGATCCCGCGCAGAACCTCGTGGTCGCCGACCGGCCTGCGGGCCAGGTACAACCCAAGCTCGTCGCGACCGCCGATGGCGGCTTCTACGCGAGCTGGTTCGACGCCGGCAGCGGCTACGACGTGTACCTGCAGCGACTCTCCGCCGACGGCGTCGAGCAGTGGAGCCACAACGGCGTGCGCGTCGCCGATCGCGGCTTTTCGTCGACCGAGGATTACGGCCTCGCGATCGACGCGAACGGCGATGCGCTGCTCGCCTACCGGTACGAAGAGGCCGGCATCGTGCAGGTCGCGGTTAACCGCGTCGCGCCGGACGGCACGCTCGCGTGGGGCGCGACGGGGATCGTCGTCAGCTCGGATGCGGGCGACGTGCATTCGCCGTCGGTCGCCGCGACCAGCGATGGTGGGGTGGTCGTCGCGTGGTCCGCTTCCGACGGTTCGATCGGATTGCAGAAGCTCGACGGCGACGGCAATCCGCTCTGGGGCAGCGGCGTGTCGGCCGCGCCACCCTCGGGCTTCTTCCTGATGGCGGACCTGCACGCCGCCGACGATGGCTCGGTGATCGCGTCGTGGGCGGCCTGGTTGTCAGTGCAGAATCGCCAGTACTGGACGCAGAAATTCGCGGGCGCCGACGGCGCGCCGCTGTGGGGTGCCGATCCGGTCAAGGTGTTCGACGGGAGCGGTGGCGCGATGCAGTTCGGCTACACGCCAGATTTCGTTCCCGACGGAGACGGCGGCGCCGTGTTCGTCTGGTACACGGTGAGCCAGGCCGGCAGCGCGCGCGCGCAGCACATCCTCGCCGACGGCACCGCTGCGTTCGCGCAGAACGGCGTGTTGCTCGCGACCGACGCGGCGCTCACGCACACCGCGCCGGTCGGTGCCCATGACCCGGCGAGCGGCGACATTTATGCGATCTGGCACGTGGCGGATGCGACCACGCAGAGCCAGATCGGCGTGAATGCACAGCGCATCGATGCGACCGGCACTCGGCTGTGGGGCGACGACGGCATCGTGCTGGTCGCGCAGTCGCCGACCGAGCAATCCGGACTCGGCGTGCTGGCGCTGGCGGATGGCGGCGCGTTGTTCTCGTGGGCGAGCGACAGCTCGCCGCAGCCCATGCCGGTGCAGGTTTCGCGCCTCGACACGGCCGCCAATGCGGTCTGGGAGACGCCGGTCGTCACGATCAAGAGCGCCCCGACCGACACCGCGCGACTCACCTCGGCTGCGAGCACGCAGCCGTTCGCGGCCTGGGTCTGGCAGGACGATGCCGACGGCGGCGCCGGCGGCGCGATCAAGGCGCAGAACATCGACTTCGACGGGAACCTCGGGGGCGTTGTCGCACTCGACCGCATCTTCGAAGACGGATTCGACGGCTGACCCGGCGCCGCTTGCCCAATGGTGGGATCCGTACCCGTGTAGGAGCGCACCCTGTGCGCGATGCGCGGGGATGCCAACCGCCCGCGTGCAACCGGTTTCCTGCGCGGATCGCCCACAGGGTGGGCTCCTACAACGCACGATGTCGTGTAGG
>DAIOWG010000304.1:0-3863 GCA_036758645.1 Dokdonella sp.
CGATCATGGGCGCGATCAACATCATCGCGACGATCCTCAACATGCGCGCGCCGGGGATGGACCTGCTCAAGATGCCGGTGTTCGTGTGGAGCTGGTTGATCACCGCGTTCCTGCTGATCGCGGTGATGCCGGTGCTCGCCGGCGCGGTCACGATGCTGCTGACCGACAAGTTCTTCGGCACCAGCTTCTTCAATGCGGCCGGTGGCGGCGATCCGGTGATGTTCCAGCACATCTTCTGGTTCTTCGGGCATCCCGAGGTCTACATCATGATCCTGCCGGCGTTCGGCATCGTGTCGGAAATCATCCCGACCTTCAGCCGCAAGCCGATCTTCGGTTACCAGGCGATGGTGTACGCGATTGCGTCGATCGCGTTCCTGTCCTTCATCGTCTGGGCGCACCACATGTTCTCGGTCGGCATGCCGCTCGGCGGCGAGCTGTTCTTCATGTACGCGACGATGCTGATCGCGATCCCGACCGGCGTGAAGGTGTTCAACTGGGTCTCCACGATGTGGGCAGGCTCGATGACGTTCGAGACGCCGATGCTGTTCGCGATCGCGTTCGTCGTGCTGTTCACGATCGGCGGGTTCTCCGGCGTGATGTGCGCGATCGTGCCGGCCGACTTCCAGTACCAGGACACCTACTTCGTGGTCGCGCACTTCCACTACGTGCTGGTGACCGGCGCGGTGTTCGCGATCATGGGATCGGCGTACTACTGGCTGCCGAAGTGGTGCGGAAACATGTATTCCGAGCGCTGGGGCAAGATCCACTTCTGGATGAGCACGATCTCGGTCAACGTGCTGTTCTTCCCGCAACACTTCCTCGGCCTCGCCGGCATGCCGCGGCGCATCCCCGACTACAACGTCGCATTCGCCGATTTCAACATGATCTCCTCGATCGGCGGATTCTGGTTCGGCGCGAGCCAGCTGATCTTCGTCGGCGTGGTGATCCACGCGGTGTACTTCTCGAAGGACCGCGCGACGAGCCAGGTGTGGGAGGGCGCGCACGGGCTCGAGTGGACGGTGCCGTCGCCGGCTCCGCACCACACGTTCACGACGCCGCCGGTGATCGACAACAGCATGCTGGCCCATGGTGACGTGAGTCATTAGTTCTTGCGATCACCCATGATCGCGAGAATCCGGAAGCAGCCATCCATGGCTGCACTTTTCAACCAGAAGCCTCGCTTCGTTGATCGTCGCGGGGCATCGCCAAGAGAGAACGGCAGGCGCTCGTGGATGTTGGGCACGCAAAGCGTGAAGACGGCGAAACGGGTCAGCGCAATTTGGGCGTCCTGAAGGTTGCCGCTGTGGTGTGCGCGTGCGCGTTCCTGTTCGGATTCGCGATGGTGCCGCTCTACCGCGTCGTCTGCGAGCAGGTGCTCGGGATCAAGCTCGCCGAGGTGCCGGTCGGCGCCGCCGCGGCCGAGGGCCTCGTCGAGGACACCAGCCGCACGGTCGTCGTGCAGTTCGTCGCGGGCGTCAACAGCCGCCTTCCGTGGGAGTTCGCGCCTGAGATGGCGCGCGTCGAAGTGCATCCGGGCAAGCTCACCGAGGTCTGGTTCGACGCGCACAACCTGTCGGGCGAGCCGATCGTCGGCAACGCGGTCCCGAGCGTCGCGCCGAGCGAGGCGTCGCTGTATTTCAGCAAGACCGAATGCTTCTGCTTCACCGAGCAGGTGCTGCAGGCCGGCGAATCGCGGCGCATGCCGGTGCGCTTCTTCGTCGATCCGCGGCTGCCCGCCGGCATCGGCGAGTTGACGCTGTCGTACACGTTCTACGAAAACGAAGTCGCCACGCGGCGGCTGGCCGACACCACCTCGCCGCTCCCGGCGGCCGGTTGACACCACGCATACTGAGCAGGACACGTCGCCATGGCGCAAACACAAGGTGCTTACTACGTCCCCCACGGCAGCCATTGGCCGATCGTCGGCTCGTTCGGCCTGCTCGCCACCGTCGGCGGCGCCGGCATGTGGCTCAACGAAGCGGAGCGCCTGGGCAAGCCGATCATGTTCCTCGGCATCGCGCTGCTGATCGTGATGATGTTCGGCTGGTTCGGCACCGTGATCCGCGAATCCGTGCGCGGCTACTACAACAACCAGGTCGACACGTCGTTCCGCATGGGAATGATGTGGTTCATCTTCTCGGAAGTGATGTTCTTCGCGGCGTTCTTCGGCGCGCTGTTCTACGCGCGCATGTACTCGATCCCCTGGCTCGGCGGCGAAGGCCATGGCGCGGGGACCAATGAGTTCCTGTGGCCGGACTACTCCGCCGCATGGCCGACCAATGGCCCGGGGGACATCGGCGGCCACTACTCGACGATGTCGCCGTGGGGCATCCCGCTGCTCAACACGCTGCTGCTGCTGACCTCGGGCGTCACGATCACGATCGCGCACCATGCATTGCGCGCTGGCCACCGCACGCGCCTGCTGGTGGCGCTCGGGCTCACGGTGCTGCTCGGCGCGGTGTTCCTCGGCTTCCAGGTCTACGAGTACGTGCACGCGTATCGCGACCTCAACCTCACGCTCGGCAGCGGCATCTACGGCTCGACCTTCTTCATGCTGACCGGATTCCACGGCCTGCACGTGACGCTCGGCGCGATCATGCTCACGGTGATCTGGTTCCGTTGCGCCAAGGGCCACTTCACGCGCGACCAGCACTTCGGCTTCGAAGCGGTCGCGTGGTACTGGCACTTCGTCGACGTGGTGTGGCTCGGCCTGTTCCTGTTCGTGTACGTGCTGTAGTGCGCGCCTGAGGGCGGGGGCAGCGCGCTCTCGCCGGGGGGACGGAAGTGGACATGAACGTGCGCATCGCCGGGCGTCCGGGGCCCGCGGCGCGCGCCGCGGGCGGGTCGGCATGAGCCGGAGCTGGCATCGACCGCGCGCGTTCGCGGTCGCGCTGACCCTCGCCGGCGTCGCGGTATTCCTCGCGCTCGCGATGTGGCAGTTCCGGCGCGCGCACGAGAAGGACTTGCTGTTCGACGCGCTCGCGCAGGCCACCACGCAGGCGCCTGTTTCGCTCGAAGCCGCGCGCCGCGAGGCATCCGATGGACGCTACCCGGTCGTGCGCGTCGAAGGGCGCTTCGATCCCCGACGCCAGTACCTGCTCGACAACCAGGTGCGTGGCGCGCGTACCGGCGTGATGGTGTACGGCGTGTTCGAGCCGGCGCAGGGCGGGCCGGCCCTGCTCGTCAACCGCGGTTTCCTCGCACGCGACGCCGCCGCGCTGCCCGAGCCGCCGCCGCTGCCTTCCTCGCATGTCGCGATCAGCGCGATCTACGCGCCGCCGCCGGGCGTCGGGTTGCGCATGGGGGGCAACGTGCTGCCACGCCAATCGGAGTGGCCCAAGACCGTGATCTACATCGACCTCGGCGAAATCGCCGCGGATGCCGCGCGCGAACTGGATGCACGCGTGCTGCTGCAGATCGGCGACGACCCGCGCTTCGCGCGCGACTGGACGCCTGCGGTCTTCCCGCCGGTGCGCCATCTCGGCTATGCCTGGACCTGGCTCACCTTCGCCCTCGTCGCCGTCGCGACTTTCCTGGTCCTGCACTGGCGCAGGCGAGAACCCTGATGACTCCACGCAATCGCAAGCGCCTCGGCCTGCTCCTGCTGATCTCGCTGTTCCTCGCGCCGCTCGGCGCGGCCATCGTGCTCAATGCGATCGGCTGGCGACCCGCCGGCATGCGCAATTACGGCGAGCTCGTCGAACCGCCGCGCGCGTTGAAGGATGCGCGCTTCGTGCTCGCCGAGGGCAAGCCGCTCGAGTGGGAGGACGCAGACTGGTCCTGGACGATGTTCGTGCTGACCGGCCCGGGCTGCGCCGACGCCTGCCTCGCGCGCATCGATGAACTGCGCCGTGCGCGCCTTT
>DAIOWG010000305.1:0-3858 GCA_036758645.1 Dokdonella sp.
AGCGAACCGAGGTAGCCCGTGAACGCAATCGCGATCGCCGCGGTCGCGCACCAGATCGACACCCAGTAACTCCACGCGACGACGAAGCCGATGCGATCGCCGAACGCGGCGCGCGCGAACGCGTACGGTCCGCCGCTGCGGGGCCAGGCATGCGCGAGCCGGGCGAACACCTGTGCGAGCGCGAGTGCACCGACTGCGCTGAGCGTCCATCCGAGCAGGGCCGCCGGACCCCAGGGCGCGAGCGACGCGGGCAACAGGAACAGGCCGGAACCGATCATGTTGCCGACCACCAGCGCGATCGCGGTGACCAGTCCGATCGAGGCGATCGGCGCGGCGCGCGCGCTCATGCGCATTCGCCACGCGGATCGCGGCGATCCTCGCGGTAGGCCTCGCGCAGGAGCTCGTGGAAATGGTGCACGCCGCTCTCGCGCAGCGGGTTCAGTCGGCCGCTGCGCCACGAGCCTGACGCGATGCCTCGCTGCACGCGCTCGCAGATGCCGACGTCCTCGCGCTGCACGAGGTCGCTGAACTCGAGGTCGCGTACCGCGCGCGCGGGCTCGACGCCGGGCGCGTACCAGAAATCGAACTCGACGCGGCAGCGCCCGTCGCCGAGCGGCAGCACGCGGTTGGTCTGCACGCGCCCCGGCAGGATGTTCAGCATCGTGTTCGGCCACAGCCAGTAGTAGAGCGCCTCGCCATCGCCGTAAAGGTCGCCGGCGCTTTCCAGCGGGCTCCACTGCAATGAATGCCAGCGCGCGCATTCGGTGCGGTAGCTCCTGTAGTCGAGCATGCGGTTGAGTTTGGGATGGATGTGCGGGACGTGGTAACCCTCGAGGTAGTTGTCGACGTACACCTTCCAGTCGCAGGCGATGTCGTAGCTCGTGCGCCCGTGCCATTGGCAGCCGGCGAGCGCATGCGCGCCGACGCGCTCGTCGATGCCGGCCAGCAGCTGCGCGAGCGGCGGCACCGGACCGATCGCGGCGAAAACCAGCCCGCGCCACGCCGCGACTGCCGCCTCGGGCAGGCGATTGTCGGCCAAGTCGAATCCCTCGGCGGACTGCATCTCGGGCGCGCTCGCGAGCCGCCCATCGAGCGCGTAGGTCCAGCCGTGATACTGGCAGCGCAGTCGCCTTGCGGCGCGGCCGTCGCACAGTGCGAGCGGCCCTGCGCGATGGCGGCACACGTTGTGGAGTCCGCGCAGCACGCGATCGTCACCGCGCACGAGCAGCAGCGGCACGCCGGCGACTTCGGCTACCGCATGGTCGCCGGGCCCGTCGAGCAGCGCGTCGCGCGCGACCAGCTGCCAGCTGCGCGCGAACACCGCGCGCCGGTCGCGCTCGAGCGCGGCGCTCCCGCGGTAGTACTCGGCCGGCAGCGCATGGGCGCCCTCGAGCGGCTGCGCCGCGAGCGGATCGGAAGGCTCGGTCATGCGGGTGCCCGACGGGGAACTGTGCGTATCCTAGCGGTTCGCGCGCGACCGCTCCTGCGCGTGCCGGCATGCTCGATGATCCAGGCTTGCGCGCGTGCACCGAGCCGCGCAGTCGGCATACCGGGCGTGGCCCGCTGCTAGAATCCGGCGATTCGCCCCCAAGCCGGATGCCGGATGCAGACCTCGACCCCGCCGCTGGCCGTGCACGAACGGCGCGAGTTCCTGTGGTTCATGCTGTTCGCGCTCGTGCTGCTCGGCGCGGGCATCGGCCTGCGTGATCCGTGGCCGTCGGACGAACCGCGTTTCGTGCTGGTCGCGCGCCACATGGTGGAATCGGGTGACTGGCTGTTCCCGCATCGTGGCCACGAGCTGTATTCGGACAAGCCGCCGATGCTGTTCTGGCTGCAGGGCCTGGCCTACCAGGTCATCGGCAGCTGGCGCGTCGCGTTCCTTCTGCCCTCGCTGCTGGCGGGGCTGCTCACGCTCGGCCTGACCTGGGATCTCGGCCGCCGCTTGTGGAGCCATCGCGCGGGCCTGTACGCGGCGATCGCGCTGCTGTTCGTGTTCCAGTTCGTCTACCAGGTCAAGCGTGCGCAGATCGATCCGTTGATCATGGGATGGATCACCCTCGCCAACTGGGGCCTGCTGCTGCATTTCCTGCGCGGACCGAATTGGCGCGCGTACTGGCTCGGCTGCTTCGCGGCCGGGCTCGGCGTGATCACCAAGGGCGTGGGCATCCTCGCGCTGCTGATGGTGGTGCCTTACCTCTACGCGCGCTGGCGCGGCTGGGACGGCGTCACGCGCACCAGCGGCTCGGCAGGGCGCTGGCTCGCCGGTCCGCTCGCGTTCCTCGCGCCGATCCTCGCCTGGGGCCTGTCGGTGCTGCTGGTCGCGAAGGCGAGCGGCTCGCCCGAGTACGCGGCTTATGTCGACGACCTGTTCTTCCGCCAGACCGCGGGTCGCTATGCGGGCTCGTGGTCGCATCCGCAGCCGTTCTGGTACTACGGCCCGATCCTGCTGTTCAACTGGTTTCCGATGTCGCTCGCCTACATCGGTGCGATCCCGCTCTGGTGGCAGGCGCTGCGCGCGCGCGAGGCGCGCGTGATGCTGCCGCTCGCGTGGGCGCTGCTCGTGATCGTGTTCTTCAGCATCCCGGTCGGCAAGCGCGACGTCTACCTGATGCCCGCGACGCCGATGGTCGCGCTTGCGATGGCGCCGTTCCTCGAACGCATCGTCGCGACGCGCTGGATGCGCATCACCGCGTTCGCGCTCGCGCTCGGCGGCGGACTCGTGATCCTCGGCGCCGGCGCATGGGCGTTGCTCGGACATTCCGGCGCGGCCGAGGACTTCCTGCGTCGGCGCGAACTCGTCGGCTTCGACCACCTCGTGTGGGGCATGGTCATCGCGATGGGCCTGTCGTTCGTGCTCGCCGCACTTGCGTTCCGCCCGCGTCGCGGCGTGCACGCGCTGCTCGCGGGCATTACCGGACTGTGGCTGCTGTGGAGCGTGTGGGCCTATCCGCTGCTCAACGATTCCAGTTCCGCCGCGGGTGCGATGCGCAAGGCGCGCGATATCGCCGGGCCCGGCGTCGAGTTCGGCATGGTCGCATGGAAGGAACAGAACCTGTTGATGGCCGTGGGTCCGGTGCGCGAGTTCGGCTTCCGCAAGAAGTGGCCGCAGCAGTACCTCGATGCGATCGCCTGGCAGGACCAGGCAGCGGGGCGATGGGTGTTCATCCTCGACGAGGCAATGGGCGAGTGCGTGGACAAGTCGAAGGCGACCTTCGTCGCGAACGCGAACCGGCGCGAGTGGTGGATGTTCCGCTCCGACGCGCGCGTGCCCGGCTGCGTGCCACCCTTGCCGGTGGACGAGGACGCGCCGGACGACGGCGACGGAGACGGGGGCTAGTGCGGAGGCCCGGCCCGGGCTTGCGCGTGCGACGCGTCCGCTGCGCGCGGACCTGACTCAGGTGGCCGGGTGCTCCAGCGGCACCAGTTGCTGCAGCTGCGCGCGCATGCGGCGGTAAAGCCTGCGCGTGTTGTGGGCGTTGAAGCGCCTGCTCATCGAGGTCAGCGGGATCGCGAGCTTCTCTCCGAAGCCGTCGATCAGCACGAAGCGCGGACCGCCGCGCGAATCGCTGCCGTAGACGATGTTCCAGGCGTGCATGTCGCCGACGATCACGTTGCACGCAAGCAGGTTTTCAAGCAGTGCCTCGAGGTCGCGTTCGAGTACGTTGTTGAATCCGCCTTCGGACGCGTAGCGGGTCGCCAGCGTCGGAGCGAGCGTCGCGTCGGGACCGACCACTTTCTCGACCACCAGTCCGAGCCCGAGGTCGGTTTCGACCACGCCGATCGTGCGCGCGATGGGCGCCACCCGCTCGGGATGGCGTGCGCAGACCGTGATGTACTCCTTGAGCTCGCGCACATGGC
>DAIOWG010000306.1:0-3810 GCA_036758645.1 Dokdonella sp.
TCGACATCGACCCGATCGCGTTTTCCATCGGCCCGCTGCAGGTGCACTGGTACGGGATCATGTACCTGCTCGCGTTCGGCATCTGCTGGTGGCTGGGTCAACGCCGGCGCGCGGCGGGGCGACTGCCGGTCACGGCGGACCAGTTCTCGGACCTCGCGTTCTACCTGATGCTCGGCGTGATACTCGGCGGACGCCTCGGCTACATGCTGTTCTACGATTCGGCGAGGCTCGCCTCCAATCCGATCAGCATCGTGCGCGTCTGGGAAGGCGGCATGTCGTTCCATGGCGGCCTGCTCGGCGTGCTCGCCGCGGGCTGGTTCTGGACGCGCCGGCACGGCATCCATTTCTTCGATGCGATCGACTTCGTCGCGCCGCTGGTGCCGATCGGACTGGGCCTCGGGCGTCTCGGCAATTTCATCGGCGGCGAGTTGTGGGGCCGGCATACCGACGCGCCCTGGGGCATGATCTTCGCTCGTTCGCTCGACGCGCTCGGCAAGACGCCGGACGAACTGCGCATGATGTACCTCGCGGGGCAATTGTCGGGCGAGGCACGGCATCCTTCGCAGCTCTACGAATTCGCACTCGAGGGCGTCGTGATGTTCGCGGTGCTCTGGTGGTATTCGCGCAAGCCGCGGCCGCGCTACGCGGTGTCGGGCCTGTTCGCGCTGCTCTACGGCTGTTTCCGCTTCGCGGTCGAATTCGTGCGCGAGCCCGACGTGCAGCTCGGCTACCTCGCGTTCGGCTGGCTCACGATGGGACAGGTGCTGTCACTGCCGCTGGTGGCGATCGGGCTGTTCCTGCTGTGGTGGTCGCGCAAGCGAGGGCCGAGGGCCGAGGGCTGAGGGCTGCGCATGGCATCGAACGATCGTGAGTTGAACCCGTGAAGCAGTACCTCGACCTCCTGCGTCACGTGCTCGAACACGGCACGGAAAAGGCCGACCGCACCGGCACCGGCACGCGCAGCGTGTTCGGCTGGCAGATGCGCTTCGACCTCGCGCAGGGCTTTCCGCTCGTCACGACCAAGAAGCTGCACCTGAAATCGATCGTGCACGAGCTGATCTGGTTCCTGCGCGGCGACACCAACATCGGTTATCTCAAGGACCATGGCGTCTCGATCTGGGACGAGTGGGCGGATGCGGACGGCGAGCTAGGGCCTGTCTACGGCAAGCAGTGGCGTTCGTGGAGCTGCCCGGATGGCCGCGTGGTCGACCAGATCGCGTGGGTGCTCGGCGAAATCCGTCGCAACCCGGATTCCCGACGGCTCATCGTGAGTGCCTGGAACGTCGCCGACCTGCCGCGCATGGCGCTGCAACCCTGCCACACGATGTTCCAGTTCTATGTCGCCGACGGGCGGCTCTCGTGCCAGCTCTACCAGCGTTCGGGCGACATCTTCCTCGGCGTGCCGTTCAACATCGCGAGCTATGCATTGCTGACGCAGATGGTCGCGCAGGTGAGCGGGCTGCAAGCGGGGGATTTCGTGCACACGCTGGGCGATGCGCACCTGTATTCGAACCATTTCGAACAGGCGCGCGAGCAGCTCGCGCGCGAGCCGAAGCCGCTGCCGCGGCTCGTGCTGAACCCCGGCGTCCGGTCGCTGTTCGACTTCCGCTACGAGGACGTCGCGATCGAGGGCTATGCGCCGCACGCGGCAATCAAGGCGCCCGTCGCGGTATGAGCATCCGCCTCGTCGCGGCGCTCGACCGCAACTTGGCCATCGGCCGCGATGGTGCGATGCCGTGGCACCTGCCGGACGACCTCAAGCGCTTCAAGGCGCTGACGCTCGGCAAGCCGGTGCTGATGGGACGCAAGACCGCACTCGCGATCGGACGCGCGCTGCCTGGGCGCCGCAACCTCGTGCTGACGCGCGGCCTGCATGCGCCGTTCGCGGGGCAACAGGTGGTGCGATCGATCGACGAGGCGATCACGCTCGCGGGCGACGAGGATCTCGCGGTGATCGGTGGTGGCCAGGTGTATGCGCTGGCGCTGCCGCGTTCGAACGTGATGCACCTGACCTGGATCGACGCGACCGTCGAGGGCGCCGATGCGTGGTTTCCGCGCTTCAATCCGCACGAGTGGACCGAAGTCGCACGCACGGAACATGCTGCAGACGCGCGCCACGCGTTCGCGATGAGCTTCGTCGACTATCGCCGCCTTCCCGTGTAGGAGCGCACCCTGTGCGCGATCGCGCGGATGATCCATCCATCGCGACTTCGGGCACGGCGCGTGCGGCTGCAAGCGCCCGTCAGTCCATTTCCTTGCCCGGCGCAGGCTTGCGATCGGACTTGATCGTGACGTACTCGGGTTCTTCGCTGTCGAGCCGCAGCGCGGTCAGCGAACCGCCCCAGACGCAGCCGGTGTCGATCGCATGCACGCCGAGGCCGGCGAAGCGTCCGAGGGTCGACCAGTGTCCGCAGACGACGCGCAGGTCGCGCTTGACCTGGCCCGGGACCTCGTACCAGGGATAAAGGCCAGGACGCTGCGTGCCCGGTTCGCCCTTGTCGCCGAAGCCGATGCGCCCGCGCACGTCGCAATAGCGCATGCGCGTGAACACGTTGATGCCGGCGCGCCAGCGATCGATGCCGCGCAGTTTCGGCGTCCACAGGTCCGGCTTGTTGCCGAACAACTGCTTGAGCAGTCGTCGCCCGCCGTCGCTGCGCAGCTTGTCTTCGATCTCGCGCGCGAGCTCCTCGGCCTGTTGCGTGGTCCAGCGCGGAAACAGTCCCGCGTGCACGAGCATGAACCCGAGTGCGCGATCGACATGCACGAGTTTCTGGCGCCGCATCCACGCGAGCAGTTCGTCGCGGTCGGGTGCGAACAGGATCTCGCGCAGTTCGGGATTCACGCGCGCCTGGTCCTCGCGCTTGCGTTCGGCGATCGCCAGCAGCGAGAGGTCGTGGTTGCCCAGTGCGACGATCGCCCGGTCACCGAGGCCCTTGACCGTGCGCAGCACCGCGAGCGACTGGCCGCCGCGGTTGACGAGGTCGCCGCAGAACCAGAGGCGGTCGGCAGCGGGGTCGAGCCGCAGTTTGTCGATGAGTCGGACCAGTTCGTCGTGGCAGCCCTGGACGTCGCCGATGGCCCAGGTCGCCATCAGTGCAGCGTCCGCGGCGTGGACAACACGAAAGCCGGGATGTGCGCGTCGAAGCGCGTGCCGTCGTCGGCGACCATCTCGTAGCTGCCGCGCATCGTGCCGAGCGAGGTCTCGATCACCGCGCCGGAGGTGTACTCGAAGTCGTCGCCCGGGCGCACCCACGGTTGCTCGCCGACGACGCCGTCGCCGTGCACTTCGCGCACCTTGCCGTTGTCGTCGGTGATCACCCAGTGGCGCGAAAGCAGGCGCGCGCCGACCGTGCCTTCGTTGACGATCGTGATCGTGTAGGAGAACGCATAACGGTTGTCCGCCGGCGCCGACTGGTCGTCGAGGAAACGGGTATTGACCGAGATCGTGATGTCGTAAGGCTTCTTGCCGCTCATGGGCGCGGATTTTCCGGGACGCGGGCCGCCGCGGCAAGCGCGACGAACGCGGCCGGCTCGAGCTGTTCGGCACGCTTGCGCGGATCGATGCCGGCCGCTGCGATGCGATCGGCGTCGAGCAGGCCGTGCAGCGCATTGGCCAGCGTCTTGCGGCGCTGGCCGAATGCGGCCCTGACGATGTCCGCGACCGACCCGTCGCGGTCGCCGGGACGCTCGGCGCGCGGCCGCGGCAACAGGCGCACCACCGCCGAGTCCACCTTCGGCGGCGGCCGGAAGGCGCCGGGCGGCACCTCGATCAGGGGTTCGACGCGACAGGCGAGCTGCAGCATCACCGAC
>DAIOWG010000307.1:0-3803 GCA_036758645.1 Dokdonella sp.
CGTTCGTGCCAGGAGCGCCGGCCGCGCTGCGCGCGTCCAGCCTACGACAGCACCGCAGGCTGGACGACCGAAGGTCGGCCGGCAGCTTCTCGCGCGTTCGTGCCGGGAGCGCCGGCCACAACCGCCGCTCACGCGCGCGCGAACGGAATCGCAAGCACGTCGCGGATGTCGTCGGTGCCTGCCATGCACATGAGCAGGCGGTCGATGCCGAGCGCGACGCCCGCGCAGGCTGGCATCGTCGCGAGCGCATCGAGGAAATGTTCATCCAGGGGCAGCTCACGCTGTCCGCGACCGCGACGGCGCGCATTGTCGGCGACGAAGCGCGCGCGCTGCTCGGCCGGATCGGTCAGTTCGTGGTAGCCATTGGCGAGTTCGTACGGACCGAGGAACAATTCGAAGCGCTCGGCGACCGGCGGGTCGTCGTCGCGGATCCGCGCGAGCGCGCACTGGCTGGCCGGAAAATCGTGCACGATCGTGACGTGATCGCGCGCGAAGCCGGGTTGCACGCGATGCGTGAGCAACAAGTCGAGCCAGTCGTCGCGCGTGAGACCGTGTGCCTCGATGCGGACATCGCCGAGCGCAGCCTGCAGTTCGTCGATGGACGCCCGGTGCGGGTCGATCCCGACGCGCGCGAGGAACAAGTCGCGATACGACTGCTCCCTGATCGTCGCCGTGCGGCCGGCCGAGGCCATCGCGTCGACGACCAGCGCAGCGGCTTCGCGTGCGAGACGGCGATGGTCCCAATCGACGCGATACCACTCCAGCATCGTGAACTCGGGATTGTGGCGCGTCCCGGCCTCGCCGTTCCGGAAGACCCGCCCGAGTTCGTAGCAATCGCCGATGCCCGCGGCCAGCAGCCGCTTGAGCGGATACTCCGGCGAGGTGCGCAGCCAGCGCTCCCGCGAACCGGCGTCGACATGGCCGCTGAACAGCGTCAGGAAGCCTTCGATGTTCGGTTCGGTATTGCCGGCCGCCGAGAGGATCGGCGTCTCGACTTCGAGCACGTCACGCACCGCGAAAAAGCCGCGCACCAGCGCGTAGAGACGCGCGCGCAACGCCAGCGCGTCGCGCAGGCGCGGCCGCGGGCGATCCTTCGTCATCATGCGCGAGGCACGATCAGGCCTCGTGTTCCGAGAGCAACGCGAGCAGCCACGCTTCGTCGCGGACCTCGATCCCGAGTTCGGTCGCCTTGTCGAGCTTGGAACCCGCCGACGCGCCCGCGACGACCGCGGTCGTCTTCCTCGAAACGGTGCCGGCCACCTTCGCACCGAGCAGCTCGAGCCTCGCTTTCGCCTCGTCGCGACTGAGCGCGGACAGCGTGCCGGTCAGCACGAAGGTCTTCCCGTCCAGCGGCAGCTCGGGCTGGTCGCCCGCGGTCTGTTCGAGCGTGGCGCGCATGTCCTCGATCGCGTCCAGCGTGCGCTCGAGCAGGTGCGCATTCGCGGGAAACTCGCGCCAGGCGATGAAGGCTTCGGCGGCATCCGCGGGCAGGCTTGCGGCCGCGAGCGCGTCATCGCCTGCTTCGAGCATCGCGCGCGCCTGCGGGAACTGCGCGACGAGTTGCACGGCGCGCCTGGCCGTGAGTTTCGGGATTCCGATGCCCGCGAGCGCATCGCCCGCATCGAGTCGTGAGCGCAGCTTGGGCGAAGGCGCGTGTTCGTCGCCCGGCACCACGCCGCGCGCGAGCAGGTCGTCGATGACGCGCTGGTTGCCGGCCTGCTCGAAGAAATGGCCAATCGCGCGCGCGACTTCCCCGCCGATGTCGGGCACGAACGTCAGCAGCGGCCATGGCAGGCGCCTGATCCGCTCGAGGCTGCCGAACCACAGGGCGAGCACTTTCGCCGTGCTTTCGCCGACGTGCTCGATCCCGAGTGCGTAGAGGAACCGCGGCAGCGTCGTGCGGCGGCTGCGATCGATCGCTTCGACCAGATTCTCCGCCCAGCGCGTCGCGATCTTGCCGGCCTTGGCGGTCTCGGGCGTGGTGCCGTCGCGCTCGTCCGCGCGCCGCTTCATTTCCACGAGGTCGTCGACGCCGAGGCGATAGAGGTCCGCGACCGACTCGAGGTAACCGAGGTCACCGAGATCTTCTATGTAGCGTTCACCGAGGCCTTCGATGTCCATCGCACGACGCGAGGCGAAATGGAAGATCGCCTGCGTGCGCTGCGCCGCACACGCGAGCTCGCCGCTGCAGCGAGCGACCACCTCGCCTTCCTCGCGAACGATCTCCGACCCGCAGATCGGGCAGTGCGAGGGCATGCGCCACGGTCGCGTGCGCGCGGGCCGGGCTTCGGGCACCACGCGCACGACTTCGGGGATCACGTCGCCCGCGCGCCGCACGATCACGGTGTCGCCAACGCGCACGTCGAGGCGCGCGACCTGGTCGGCGTTGTGCAGCGTCGCGTTGGTCACGGTGACGCCCCCGACCTGTACCGGCGTGAGCTTCGCGGCAGGCGTGGCGGCGCCGGTGCGACCGATATTGACGATGATTGCCTCCACCGTCGTCTGCTGCTCCTGCGCCGGAAACTTGTGCGCGATCGCCCAGCGCGGCGTGCGTCCGACGAATCCGAGTTCGCGCTGCGCAGCGAGGTCGTCGAGCTTGTAGACCACGCCGTCGATGTCGAACGGCAGCGCATCACGCTGCGCACCGATCCTCTCGTAGTACGCGAGGCAGCCCTCGACGCCACGCGCGGTCTGGACCAGCGGACTGACCGGCAGTCCCCACTGGCGCAGGCGCGCAAGCGTCGCCGAGTGCGTGGGCGGCAGCCTGGCGCCTTCCACCACGCCGAGCGCGTAGGCGTAGAACGCGAGCGGACGCTGCGCGGTGATGCGCGCGTCGAGCTGGCGCAACGATCCCGCCGCGCCATTGCGTGGATTGGCGAGCACCTTGCCGCCTTCGCGGCGCGCGCGTTCGTTCCAGGCCTCGAACGCCGCCCGCGGCATGTAGACCTCGCCGCGCACTTCGAGCACGGCCGGAAATCCATCGCCGCGCAGGCGCAGCGGGATCGAACGGATCGTGCGCAGGTTCGCGCTGACGTCCTCGCCTTGTTCACCGTCGCCGCGCGTCGCGCCGCGCACGAACAGGCCCCGCTCGTAGCGCAGGCTGATCGCGAGGCCGTCGAATTTCGGTTCCACCGAAAAAAGAGGATCCGTGGTGTCCTGGCGCTGCTCGATGCGGCGCACGAAATCACCGACTTCCTCTTCACTGAATGCATTCGCGAGCGACAGCATCGGGATTTCGTGGCGCACCGATGCGAATGCGCCGGCTGGCGCCGCCCCGACGCGTTGCGTCGGAGAATCGGGCGTGACGAGGTCCGGATGGGCGGCTTCGAGCGCCTCGAGTTCGCGCATCAGCCGGTCATATTCGACGTCCGCGATCTCGGGTTCGTCGAGCACGTGGTAGCGGTGGTTGGCGTCGTCGATGCGCGCGCGCAGCTCGGCGATACGCGCTGCACTGGACCTGGCGGAAGGGCTCATGCGCGGATTCTAGCGGGCTTGCCGCAGGGCGGCGTGACGAGCGCCGGGACGCCGTTCACACTCGCGACACGTCCGCACCGAAGGAGCAAACGCGCGATGGCGCCGAAAGCCTGGCCCCCGTTCCCGCACCCCGACAAGGCCTTCGAATACGCGGGCGACAAGCTCGCAAGAGCCTGGAAGAACCTGCACGCAGGCGACCTGGAACCCTGGCCTGACGAGAAGCATGTCTCTGAGCTACTGAAGGCGCACCCCAAGCTCGGCAAGTATGCTGCTGTGATCGCGAGTGCACTGCAGGATGCCTGGCGTGCGTTTCATCGCGGCGATTTCCA
>DAIOWG010000308.1:0-3790 GCA_036758645.1 Dokdonella sp.
AACGGCACTCGGCCGGCGCGTACTTCGCAACCAGCGTGCCCGGGGCGAGCGGGACAAGCTTGCGATCGGTCGCGGTCGTGTTGGTGAGCGATGCGCAGCCCCAGTCGATCGAGCCGGTCTGGTCGTTGTCCAGCGGAACCGGCGCGCCCGTGCCCATGGCATACGGCGAGAAGGTCAGCGTCTGGCCGTCGAGGGTCTCCGGGATACCATTGTTGGAACCGGCGGCCGCGTTGACCACGTAGGTGATCATGCCGTTCGCTGCGTCGATGTTGATTTCCCGCACGTACTTCGAGGCGGTGGACGTGTTGCCGACCTGATACTCGTTGGCAGCCGCCTTGACGCCGGTCATGCCGCCGCTCTGGAAGCCTTCGGCAACCGCGACCTTCGCCGCGCTCGCGCCGACGAGGCCTTCCGAGATCTTCGAACGGACGGTGTAATCCTGGTAAGCCGGCAGCGCGATCGCGGCCAGGATCGCGATGATCGCGATGACGATCATGAGCTCGATCAGGGTGAAGCCCTTCTGCATCATCTTCATGGTGGTTCCTCTGGTATTGGGTAAAACGGTTTGCCCCTAGAGCCGCCAACCTTGCCAGGCGGGCCCGCTTCCGCGATCGCTGTTGTCTTGCCGGGCGATCGACGGCTCGCGGTTCAGGTGAAGCAGCTTCCGTGCCAAGGAGAGCTTACCGGACTCGTGACGGGGTCGGACAAACCCCGTGTCCGGGATGCGACGGCGTTCTCAGGTTGACATTCCGCGTCGCCATGATTGTCCGGAAGTGACAAATTGCGGCGAAGGAGCGCACTGGAACCTAAGGCTTCAGCTTCTCCCGGGCAAAGTGTCGCAGCCACTCTCGATAGACGCGGTCGTCGGCGCGACCAGGGATGGAGTGACCGAAGCTGCCCTCGAGCGCTTCGACCTCGGCGAAGTCTCCCTCGATCACCGCGCCCAGCATGGCCGCACGCAACAGCCAATCGCGAACGGGCGCGCTCGCAGTGCCATGCTCGAGCAAGGCCTCAGCGTTATCATGCAGTTCGCTGCCGGATCCACGGGCAAGTGCAGCGAGGACGTGCAGCATGCCCTCGACGTCCGCATCCTGCGTTTCGCACGTTTTCCAGCCGGTCCCACTCCACAATGCTTCGCGTTCGGCTGGCGGAAGGAACGGAAGCGTGATGCTTGCTGCCTCCACGAGCATCGACAGTGCCATCGCCGAGTCACCCTTGGCGCGACATGTGCCGACCACATCGCGCAAATAGGCCACGATCGCCGCATCGTTGCCACGCGTCGGTTTGGAGCCGCTCAATGCAGCTGCAAAGTTTTCTGCGCGATGGAGGGATGCCGTATACGCATAGCTCGGGCTCAAGCTGATCTGCGCTGCACTGAATGCGGGCACCCCGCCAAGGAATTCGCGGTAGGGCAGGTCTGCAACTGGAAGGCTGACGATCGAGCCCGCCTTCTGATTCATGAAGCGGGCGCGAGGCGCCTCAAGTGACAGTACAGGGTAATAGTCCGAATTCGACCGGCGGGACAAGGCACGGAACATCGAACCCATCGAAGCGCGATCACCGAGTTGGTGCGCGAGGAATTCCGGCGCCGTCGAGATTCCCAGGCGGCTGGCCAGCTGGTGGATCGCAGGCACCTCCAGCATCCGGTCCTGGATGTCGCCTACCGGACCGTCCGCACGCGCCACGATCAACATGTCGTTGTCAAAAGCGAGATAGACGCGGTAGTCGGTGAAGTGCTCGGCGAGCGCGTTCACGACCGCGGCTACCAGTTCGTCATTGATCTCATACAGCTGGACCCATTGCACGAGCAGGCCACCCGGCGCGAGATGGCGCGGGATGAACTCGTAGAACTCCTTGCTAAAAAGACTTGCCACACCCGAAACCCAAGGGTTCGACGGCTCTGAAAGGATGATGTCGTACTTGGATCGATTGGCAGCGAAGTAGGTGCGCGCATCCTCGATGTGCAGGTACGAGCGCGGGTCGTTGTATGCGCGTTCGACGTATTTGCCGAACAAGCGGGCGCCCTCGATCATTGCAGGCTCGATCTCGATCGTGTCGACGCGTTGCAGGCGTGGGTCTGCGAGCAAGGTGTGGGTAGACAGGCCCGATCCAAAACCGATGACAGCGGCAGACTTCGGCCCCGGATGGTGGAGGATCGGGACTAAGCCCGCCATCGACATCGTGATCTCATCGATCGCGGGCTGCCCGTCTTCCGCCATGCGGATGCCTGCGTCGACCTTGCCGTTGGTCGCAATCGCACGAATGCCCGTGGCGGCGAGGTTTTGCACGGCGACGCTCGCCGTCTTTCCGTCCCGGTAGAACAAGACAGTTTCACCGGCCTCGGCATTCAATCGTGCCGTACCGTGCCGGTACACGCCGGCTGCCATTGCCGCCGGGTCGAACTTCGCCGCGACCAGCGTGACGATGAGCGCGAGCCCGCAGATCGCGAGCCCTCCGAGGTACGGTGTGTCGATCTTGCGCGCCGCATCGCCGACGCGACGCAGCAGCACGAGGCCGAGCACGAGGTCGCCCGCGGCCGCGACGATCATCGCGAGCTTGAGGCCGAGCAGCGGGATCAGCAGGTGCACCGCGGCGAACACGCCGACGATCGCGCCGATCGTGTTCGCGGCGTAGATGCGGCCGACCGAGGCCTCGCCGCCGCCATTGCGGATCAGCGCGAGCGTGAACAGCGGCAGCGTCATGCCCGCGAAGAAGGCGGCGGGCGCCATCATCAGGATCGAGACCGAGGCGGTGACGATGTTGTAGAGGTCGTACCCGCCATCGGTGCGCGAGAGCGCGCGCAGGAACCAGGCGACCCAGTCGAACGCGCGGTCGTACACGATGAGGCTCGCGAGCGCGGCGAGGCCCATGAGGATCTGCACCCAGCCACCGACGCGCAGCGGCGAGGCGTAGCCGTCGATGCGGCCGCGGATCCAGAGGCCGCCGAACGCGAGGCCGCCGATGAACGCCGCGAGCATCAGCTCGAACGCGTGCACGGTGCTGCCGAACACGAGGCTCAGCATGCGCACCCAGCCGATCTCGTAGACGAACGAAGTGGCGCCGGTGACGAATGCGGCGACCAGCAGCAGGCGCGCGAAGCCGGTGCGGCCTTCCGCGCGTGCGGCAGCCGGCGCTTGCGGCTGCTCGTCCTGCCGGGAAAGCAGGAACGCGGCGAGCGCGACCACGATGTTGAGGATCGCGCCGAAGCGCATTGCGCCCGGCAGTCCGATCGCCGGCAGCAGCACGAAGGTCGCGAACAGCGCGCCGAACGCGGCGCCGATGCTGTTGGTGAAGTAGAGGCCGCCGAGGATCGCGCCATCGCCGACGCGCAGGCGCCGCATCAGGCCGCTGCTCATCAGCGGGAAGGTCATGCCGAGCAGGATCGACTGCGGCAGGATCAGCAGCGCACCGCTGCTCCACTTGAACGCCTGCACGGCCCAGCTGCCGGGCAGGTTCGGGAACGCGGTGTCGTAGGCGAAACCGGTGAGACCGCCGTAGATCGGGTGGAACAGCGCGCCGGCGATGCCGATCACGAGCTCGATGATCGCGTAGGCGCGCAGCAGGTTGCGCCAGCCGATGCTGCGCGTGCTCGCCCACCAGGCGCCGATCGCCATGCCGCCCATGAAGATCGCGAGCACCAGGCTCTGCGCGTAGGCGGCGTGGCCGAGGTAGAGGCCGAGGTACTTCGACCAGATCGACTGGTAGATCAGGCCCGAGCAGCCCGACAGTGCAAACACGAACAGCGCTGCCGGCCCCAGCCAGCGGGGCGCGCGATCCCCTTCCGCCATGA
>DAIOWG010000309.1:0-3785 GCA_036758645.1 Dokdonella sp.
CGCTGCCACCGCCCCTCGCGGAAGAAACCGCGCCCTCGCCCGATCGCATCGAAACCGCATTGTTCATGGCGCTGTTCGCGGCGTTGTTCCTGCGCGGAATGTTCGGTCGCGCACCCGCGATCGCGCGCGGTGGCGTCGTCGGCGCCGGAGCCGGCGGCGTCGCGTGGCTGGTCAGTGGCCTCACCGCGCTCGGCATCGGGGCAGGCGTGCTCGGGCTCGTGTTCGGCCTGTTCGGCGGCGGCGGCGGGGGTGGCTTCGCGAATCGCGGCGGACGCGGCGGGTTCGGTGGCGGCAGCTGGGGCGGGGGCGGCGGCTGGAGTGGTGGCGGGGGTGGCGGTTTCAGCGGCGGCGGCGGAGGCTTCTCCGGCGGCGGCGCCTCGGGGAGTTGGTGACATGCGCTGGCTGCGCCATCTGTTCGATCTGTCGAGTGGGAAACGGCATTTTCCGGTCGCGACACTGGATGCGGTCCAGCATGCGATCGCCGCGAGCGAGCATCGCCACCATGGCGAGATCGTGTTCGCGGTCGAAGGCAGCCTCGCGCCTGCGGACCTCTGGCGCGGGGTTTCGGCGCGCACGCGCGCGGAAGAAGTGTTCGCGCACCTTCGCGTATGGAATACCGAAGCCAACACCGGCGTGCTCGTTTACGTGCTGCTCGCCGACCATGCGATCGAGATCATCGCCGACCGCGCGGTCGCGCGCGAAATCGGCGCCGAGGAATGGCTGCCGATCTGCACCACGATGCAACAGCACTTCCGCGCGGGCGAGTACGAACGCGGCGCGGTGGCCGGCGTCGATGCGATCGGTGCGCTGCTCGAACGGCACTTCCCCGCCGACGGCAGCCGCCACAGTCGCGACGAGCTGCCGGATCGGCCTGTGCTGCTGTAGACCGGGTGCGAATGGATCAGCGCTGGCGGGCGCGCTCAGCCGCCCACGGAGGCGCTCTCGCTGCGTGTCGGCCCTGGATGCGCTGGCAGAACTGGACACGGGTTCCAGAAAACATTACCTTTCAGGTAATGAATAAGGTTCATTGATGGAGATTCGATTCGCCGATCGGAAGTTCGAGAAGGAATGCAACGACGGACGCCTCTTGCAGCGGCGACAAGGCGAGCGGCGCGCCAGACTGCTCAAGATCCGGCTCGCAGTCCTCGACGCGGCGACCCATCTCGCGGAAGTCGGACCTCCCTATCGGGGCCCGTTGCGTTGCCATGAATTGACGGGCAACCGCCGCGGCGAGCTGTCGATCGATCTCGATGGGCCCTACAGATTGCTGTTCAAGCCGGATCACGATCCCGCGCCCATGCGCGCCGAGGGTGGCCTCGATTGGACGCAGGTCACCCGGATCGTCATTCTCGGAATCGAGGATACCCATGAATAACGCGTTCCAACCCGACTACGTCGTTTCGCCCGGCGACGTGCTTGACGAGCACCGCGAGGCTGCCGCATTGACCCAGGTGGAACTGGCTCAACGGCTCGGCTTCTCGACCAAGCACGTCAATCGTCTGTTGGCCGGTCTGGAGCCGGTCACGCCGGAAACCGCACTCAAGCTCGAGGCCGTGTTCGGTCTGCCTGCGCGTGTCTGGCTCGCGCTGGAAGCCCGTTACCGGGAGCACCTGGCGCGAGAAGCGGAACATGCCAGCCTGATTGCAGAACAGGCGTGGCTCGAATGCCTTCCACATCGCGCGCTGACGAAGCTTGGATGGATTCCTTCGGGACTTCGCGGCCCTGACCTGGTGCGTGGCCTGCGCGCGTTCTTCGGCGTCGGTTCGCTGGATTACCTGCCGAATGTGTGGAGCAACGTGCAGGCTGCCTACCGCAAGGCCGAGGCGTTCCAGTCTCATGAGTGGGCCCTGCTCGCGTGGCTGGCCCAGGGCGAGCGCGACGCCGAGCGTGTGAGTTGCCACGCTCATGATGCGACCGCGCTGCGCTCCGCGCTCCCGCGCCTCAAGGCATTGTCACGCCTGCCCGGCACGACTTTCGTCCAACCGTTGATCGAGCAGTGCGCAGCCCTCGGCGTTGCGCTGGTATTGCTGCCGCCACCCGATGGCGCGCGTGTCTGTGGCGCAACACGCTGGCTCAGCAAGGACAAGGTGCTGGTACAGCTCTCGTTGCGCTACAAAACCGATGACCAGCTCTGGTTTACCTTGTTCCACGAGCTCGGTCACGTGCTGCTGCATGGCAAGCGCGAGCAATTCATCGATTTCGAGAAATCGCGCGACGTGGGTGCGCAGGAGCGGGAAGCGAATGACTTCGCCGCAAGAACCCTGGTGGATCCGGGTGCGATGGCGCGCTTCATCGAGGCGAAAGACTTCCGCGTTGCGCAAGTCATGGCCTTCGCCGAGCAGCAGGGCGTGGCAGCGGGCATCGTGGTCGGCCAGTTGCAGCACCGCGGCGTGCTGCCGTTCAATCACCCGTTGAGCCGGCTCAAGACCAGCTTCCGCTGGAGTCACGAAACCCGGGCAGCCTGAGGCGGCAGGCGCCGGGATCAAGGAGGATGGACTCGCATGTCACGCGTCCTGATCGCGCAGTACCTCAACGACCTTTCCAGACTGCGTCAGGTCAGCGGCACCCATCGCGAAAGCGTCGTGCGGGAGGCGTTCAAAAATCCGACCATCCGCGAGAAGTTCAACACCTACCGCTTCGCCAACCACAGGGAAAAGGTCATCGACCTGCTCGCGCGCGTCACGCGTGTCAGCGTCGATACGCAACGCATCGTCGAAGCCATGCGGACCCAGCCGCGGTGACCGCACTGCGCTGCACCGCGAAGCTGCTGAAGGCGATGAAGGCTACGCCGGTGGCCGACCCGCGACCCGCGGGGAACCGCCTCGGCGAGTGGACCGCGAACCTCATCCGGACCGGGCGCGTCCAACACGTGCTAGCGGTCAGCGAGCCGACCCGAATGGGCGTCGTGATCGACGCGGCGCCTTACGCGACCATACCCATCCGCCTCTGCGATGCGCTGCTCGACGCGCTGCTGCACCTCGGAATCGATTCCCGCGATGCGTTGGCCGAGATCGATGCGATGCAGCCGATCCAGCTCGGCCGCACCCGTTCCCGTTCCGTACTCGGCACGTTGAACCAGTTCGCCTGGCAGATCGAATGCAAGGCAGGTCGTCCCGGCGCAGGTACGGCGGCAGAGCTGACACGCGATCTGGCCAGGACGGTCGTGCTCAAGCCCGAGCACGTCGGCTTTCCGGCCGACCGCGTCCGCGAGGCGTTCGGCTTGCCGTCACGTGGCCGCGCGAATCGCGGACCGCTCGTGCCCAATCACGGTTGAAGCCGCGGGGGCCGTGCGCCGGCAAGCGCCGCGCACTGGTCGACCTTCAGCTCGGCGGGGTCATGCATGGGTGGCAGGCATCCCGAACCCGAGCAGATCCAGGCCACGCCGCCGGACTGGTGGCTCTGCGCGTCCAGCATCCCTGGCAACGGCTCGGTCTGCCGCGGTATCCGATACAGGTCGATGCGTCTGGCGTCGACGCCGGCGAACCCCTCGTCCCAGCGCGCCGCCTCTGCGCCGTCGTTCGCGCGCAGCACGACATGCGTGCGCGGGCGCAGGTATTCGTCGAGCGCGAGCAGCAGGGTGCAGCACGCGTGCGGCAGTTCGAGCAGGGTCGGCCATGCCGCGCGCAGCGTGCGCTCGGCGGCGTCGAGGTAGCGCGGTTCGCCGAGCAGGTGGCCCAGTTGCAGCACGGCGCGCGCGGCAACGCCGTTGCCTGATGGCAACGACTCGTCCATGCAGGGCTTGGGCCGCTGCGGCAGGGCCTCGGCATCGTGCGCGGTGAAGAAGA
>DAIOWG010000310.1:0-1521 GCA_036758645.1 Dokdonella sp.
TTGAGGTAGCCGAGCAGGAAATCGATGTTGAGGCTGCGCTCGTGCGCCTCGTCGATGATGATCGTGTCGTAGGCCGACAACCACGGATCGGACTGGGTTTCGGCGAGCAGGATGCCGTCGGTCATGAACTTGACGAGCGACGCGTCGGACACCTGGTCGGTGAAACGCACCTGGAAGCCGACGAGCTTGCCGACCTCGCTGCCGAGTTCGGCCGCGACCCGGCGCGCGACTGCGCGAGCCGCGATCCGGCGCGGCTGGGTGCAGCCGATCATGCCGGCGGCACCGCGTCCTGCCGCGAGGCAGAGCTTGGGCAGCTGCGTGGTCTTGCCGGAGCCGGTCTCGCCCGCGAGCACGACGACCTGATGCGCGCGGATGAGTTCGACGATGTCGTCCGCGCGCGCGGCGATCGGAAGCGATTCGTCGATGCGCGCGGGTGGCACGCTCGCCGCGCGCGCGTCGCGGCGCGCAGCCGAGGCCGCGATCGCCGCGGCCAGCGCGTCGAGCTCGGCCGCTGCTGGCGGATTGCGAGCGGAAGCGAGCCTGCGCAGGCGCGCACGCAGTCGTCCGGCGTCGCGCGTCTGCACGCCGTCGAGCGCATCGCGAAGGGTGTCGAGTCGGGTCATCGTGTCGGGGGATCGGCAGCCGCGAATCATAGCTGCGGTCGATCGCCGCGACATGCAAGGTCGATTTCCCTCGCGGTGTCGAACGCGCTAGCCTAGGCATTCCGACGGGAGCGACGACATGGCCATCGACATCGGCATCACGAAGAAGGATCGCGAAGGCATCGCGAAGAACCTGTCCAAGCTGCTCGCGGACACCTATTCGCTGTACCTCAAGACGCACGGCTTCCACTGGAACATCACCGGGCCGATGTTCAACACGCTGCACCAGATGTTCGAGATCCAGTACAACGAACTGTGGACCGCGGCCGACGTGATCGCCGAACGCATCCGCGCACTCGACGTGTATTCGCCCGCGTCCTACACGCAGTTCGCCAAGCTCACCTCGATCAGCGAGGAAACCGGGATTCCGGACTGGAAGGCGATGGTGCAGCAGCTCGTCGAGGGCCACGAAGCCGCCGCACGCACCGCGCGCGCGACGTTCAAGGCGTCCGACAAGGTCGACGACCAGCCCACTGCCGATCTCGCCACGCAACGCATGCAGGAACACGAGAAGACCGCCTGGATGCTGCGCTCGCTGCTGAAGTAGCCTGCCGGCGCGCGTTCGCCGGCGCAGCCCGCGGCGAACGCGCCCCCGCCTCAGCGAGGCGGTTCCGGGGTTTGCGAATCGGCTTCCCGACTTTCGCCGCCACCGGCTCCTGCATCCCCGATCGCCGATGCCGGCCCTCGCGCCATCTCGATCGCCTGCGCGAAATCGTCGGCGAACCTCAGCGTACGGCCGTCGGCGGCGATGCCCATGTCGGCGAGGATGCGCGCGGGCTGCGGCTGCAGCCCGGTGAAGATCAGTGCAATGCCCTCGCGCCGGCAGCGTTCGACGAGGTTGCCGATCGCGGTGGCGCCT
>DAIOWG010000310.1:1531-3752 GCA_036758645.1 Dokdonella sp.
CAGTGATGGCGAGGTCGCCCGTCCTGGCTGCACCGCCTGATCCGTCGATCAACGGCATCTGGCGAAGCCGCAGGATGAACACGCGCGGCGGCTTGCCGAACGCGCGCAGGACATCGTCGATGCGGTTCGCGACCGCGAAGAACAACGGCCCGTAGACCCGATACGCCTCGACGCCGGGCGGCAGGGTCGCGCGCTCCTCGATCCTGCGCGCGCGGCCGAGGTCGTCTTCTTCCTGTTCGACCAGGGTCACGTGCGATTCCAGCGCGACCACCTCGCTCATGCGGTACATGAACAGGAACGCGGCGAGCACGACGCCGACTTCGACCGCGACCGTGAGATCGATCGTGACCGTGAGCAGGAACGTCACGACCAGCACCATGCGGTCGCCGACCGGAGAACGCATGAGCTGGCGAATGCGTTCGATCTCGCTCATGTTCCACGCGATGATCAGCAGCATCGCGGCCATCGCGGGCAGCGGAACGTGGTTCGCGAGCGGCGCTGCGACCAGCACGAACACGAGGATGAACGCGGCGTGCGCCATGCCTGCGACCGGCGAGCGCGCGCCCGCGCGCACGTTGGTGGCCGTGCGCACGATCGCGCCGGTGGCCGGCAGCCCGCCGATCAGCGCGGACGCACCATTGGCGACGCCCTGCGCGACGAGTTCGCAATTCGAGCGGTGACGGCCATCGATCATGCCGTCCGACACCACCGCCGAGAGCAGCGACTCGACGCCGCCGAGGAACGCGATCGTGAACGCCGCCGGCAGCAACTCGCGCATGCGCTCGAGGTCGAACGCAGGCAGGTGCGGGACCGGGAGTTCACGCGGGATCTCGCCGAACTGCGACAGGATCGTCGCGACCGGCAACTCGAGCACCACCGTTGCGAGCGTCGCGACCGCGACCGCGATGAGGAACCCGGGCCAGTGTGGCCGCCAGCGGCGCAACGCGATCAGCAGCGCGAGTGTCGCGAACGCGAGCCCGGCCGATGCCGGATCGATGCTGTCGATGTGCGCGCCGTAACTCTGCCAGCGCGCGAAGAACTCGGCCGGCACCTTGGCGATGTCCAGCCCCAGCAGGTCCTTGATCTGGCTGCTGAAGATGCTGACCGCGATGCCCGCGGTGAAGCCCGTGATCACCGGCTGCGGCATGTACTTGACGAGCGCACCGAGGCGCAGGAGTCCGGCGATCACGAGCATCGCGCCGGCCATCAGCGTCGCGAGCACGAGCCCGTCGTAACCGTGCGTCGCGATCACGCCGTAGACGACCGGAATGAACGCGGCGGTGGGCCCGCCGATCTGCACGCGTGATCCGCCGAGTGCGGAAATCAGGAAGCCCGCGATGATCGCGGTATGCAGGCCGACCGCGGGCGGCGCGCCGGACGCGATCGCGAGCGCCATCGAAAGCGGCAGTGCGACGATCGCGACCGTGAGCCCGGCCAGCAGGTCATGGCGAAAGTCGTCGAGACCGTACCCGCCACGCAGGACGGTGACGAGTTTCGGCACGTACAGGTGCCAGGCCGGGGCAGAGGCCGGCTTAGGGACGGACATGGCATTCCGGACAGGCACGGCCGCGCGCGCGGTCACGCCGCGATTGTACCAAGGCGCTCGAGCGCGCAGGCGCGGACGGTTGTCGCAACACGGACGGCGAGGCGATACGTCGGGGATCTGCGTGATGGTCGCGCGGATGGTCGAAGATCCCGATGGTGGAACTCGCCGCTGCGCGGCTGCGTTCCACCCTACGCGCGAGCGGCTTTCGTAGGGTGGGTCGCAGCGCCGAAGGCGCGAGACCCACCGCGGAGCGCTCGGAATCCGCGAGAGTCGTCGAGATCACGGTGGTGGAACTCGCCGCTGCGCGGCTGCGTTCCACCCTACGCGCGAGCGGCTTTCGTAGGGTGGGTCGCAGCGCCGAAGGCGCGAGACCCACCGCGGAGCGCTCGGAATCCGCGAGAGTCGTCGAGATCGCGGCGGTGGAACTCGCCGCTGCGCGGCTGCGTTCCACCCTACGCGAGCGGCTTTCGTAGGGTGGGTCGCAGCGCCGAAGGCGCGAGAGCCACCGCGGAGCGCTCGGAATCAGCGCGAGTCGTCGAGATCACGGTGGTGGAACTCGCCGCTGCGCGGCTGCGTTCCACCCTACGCGCGAGCGGCTTTCGTAGGGTGGGTCGCAGCGCCGAAGGCGCGAGACCCACCGCGGAGCGCTCGGAATCCGCGAGAGTCGTCGAGATC
>DAIOWG010000311.1:0-3728 GCA_036758645.1 Dokdonella sp.
AAGGTCAAGCTCGCGATGGCGATCATCGGCATCAGCTCGATCCACCTGCTCAAGAGCTTCATCGAGGTCGGCGCGGTCGAGGGCCTGCCATTCTGCTCGCGCGAGCTGCTGGAAGCCGCGGCGGCCGAGGTGGCGATCGGAGCGAAGAAGACCTGCACGACGCTGACCACCGCGGGCGTGATGTGGCAGACGATCATCCATTGCGTGTTCATCGCCTCGGCGATCGGCATCGCGTGGACCGATCGGCTGATGGCCAACGGTTCACACCGCGAGCGACCCGGCGCGGCACACTAGACCCCGCGCGGCGGCCCCGCCGCGCGACGACCAGGGAGATACCGCATGCGCATCGGACTCATCCTCGCCGGCCTGATCCTCGCCGGCGTCGGCCTCGCCGCATTCACCGGCCAGCGCAACTTCACCGAGGACAAGGAAGTCGTGAAGATCGGCGGGCTGTCGGCGTCGGTGAAGCAGGAGCGCAGCGTGCCGCAGTGGATCGGCGGCGTCGGGGTGCTGGTCGGGCTCGGGCTCGTCGTCGCGGGCGCGATGCGCAAGTAGCCGCGCGTCAGTCGTTCCAGCGGTTCGCGGTCGCGTCGAACGAGGCCGCCTTCGCGCGCACCACGCAGAATCGCTGTCCGGTCGGCGCCTCCATCACGCACCAGGTGTGGATGCGCTCGATCGCCTTCGCGCCGAGCGCCTCGAGCCGGCGCACTTCGGCCTCGACGTCGTCGGTCTCGATGTCGAGGTGGACGCGGCTCGCGTGGCCGACCGCCTGCACTTCGACGTGCAGCCGGCCCTCCGGATCATCGAGCGCGATGTACTTCTCGCCTTCCTCGGCCGGCAGCCTGCGCACCGCCATGCCGAGCGCGGAGCCCCAGAAATCGGCCGCGGCCGGCAGGTCGTCGGTGCGACAGTCGATGATGAAACCGGCGAGGCGGCTCTTGTGCATGGCGCGTTCCAGGTTGGTGCGGGTATCGCGATGCTAGCGCGATGAACGCGCGCGCGGATGCATGATCGCATCGCGCAGCTGCTGCGCCGGCTCGTTCGGGTCCAGGCGCAGCGCCTCCCCATCGCGATGCAGCCCGAGCGCCTCGTAGAGCGCGTCGGTCGGCGGAAAATCGGTGCGCGTCCGCCAGGCCTCGAACATCCCCGCGAGCACGCCGCCGCCGCCTAGCCGGTCGAGCTGCGCGATGAAGTCGCGCGGCGTCCATGATCGCGGCGGATCGAGGCAGCACTGCGCGAACGCCTGCAGCCGCGCGTCGAGCGCGGGCAAGCCGCGCCGTCGCCATTCCAGCTCCGCCGCGAGCCAGAACGCGGCGCCGGACCAGTACACGCGCATGTAGGCGCGGTTCTCGCCCATGCGCGTGGATGCAACCTCGAGCGTCGGCAGCGCGGCGCCGCGGCTCGCGTCGCGGCCACGTGCGAGACCGGCATCGAACGCGCGCCAGGCGCCGTCGGGCGACAGCAGACCCGCACGTGCGCGCAGCACGTTCTGGTAGTGCGTCGCGAGGCCTTCCGCGAGCCACGCCCCGCGCTCGCCGAGATACGGGTGGAACAGGTGCGAGAGTTCGTGCGGCGCGATCCAGTCCTGCCCGAATGCGGCCGCCGGGTGCGCCGCGTCGACGAACAGCGTGAGGCCGTTGCCCTGCCCGCGCAGCGATTGCCCGAACGCGACCGCCTCGCGTTGCATGCCGACCGGAGCGACCAGCACCTGCACGTCGGCGACCGGAAGGCGGCCGAACGCGCGCGTGGCCGCATCGCCGACGCGACCGAGCCAGGCGAGCAGGCGCGTCGTCTGCGCGGCGTCGGCTTGGCCGAGCAGCGCGACCCGCAGCGTGCCGCCCGGCACCTCCAGTGCGTGCGTGTCGAAACGCCCGATCGCGATGCGCCCGATCCACGCATCAGGCGTGCGCGGGATGCGGTAGCGCGCGGCGCTTCCATCCGGATCCAGCGCAACCCACGGCGCGGACAGCGCCACGCCTTGCGGCAACGCGACGCGCACGATCGCGTCGGCCGCGTCGTCCGGCTCGAGCAGCCAGCTGGCCGGATCGCTGACGAGTGCGCCGGCGCGTGCATCGATGCCGTGTCGCGGCTGCGCGGCCGCGATCGCGCCGAGGTCGGCGCTGTAGCGCAGGCATTCGCCGGCTTGCCAGTCGCGCGCGACCCAGGCGGCGCCATCACGCGTGAGCGCGGCGCCGCTCGTGCGCGCGAACCCGGCAAGCATGCGCGTGGCACTGCCGTCGCCGGTGAAACGCACGCGGGCGGCGGCGCCGTCGAGGCAGGCCTCGACCTGCATCGAACGCGTGCCCTCTTCGTAGCGCAGCATGTAGCGGGGCGCGCCGGCTGCGAACGCATCCAGCGCGAGTACGAGCAGGGGCAGGGCGAAAGCGCGCACCGTCACCCGTCGATGATGCGGCCGCCGCGCTGAACCCGCGTGGTCGGGCGCGCCCGGCCGTTACAATCACGCGATGGACGTCTCACACCTGCTCGACGGGCTCAACGAAGCGCAACGCGAAGCGGTCACCGCCCCGGCCGGGCACTACCTCGTGCTCGCGGGCGCGGGCTCGGGCAAGACGCGCGTGCTCACGCACCGGATCGGCTGGCTGCTGCAGGTCGAGCGCGCCTCGCCGTGGTCGGTGCTGGCGGTCACGTTCACGAACAAGGCCGCCGGCGAAATGCGCGCGCGCACCGAGGCGCTGGTCGAGGGTGGCGCGCGCGGACTCACGATCGGCACCTTCCACGGCATCGCGCACCGCCTGCTGCGCCGCCACTGGCGCGAGGCGAAGCTGCCCGAAACCTTCCAGATCCTCGACGCCGATGACCAGCAACGCCTGGTCAAGCGCACGATCCAGGGCCTCGGCCTCGACGAGGCGCGCTTCCCGCCGCGCCAGGCGACCTGGTTCATCAACGGCGCGAAGGACGAAGGCAAGCGGCCGGACGCGCTCGACGCGGGCTACAACAGCAACCACGGCGTGATGATCGACATCTACCGCGCGTACGAGGACGCCTGCCGGCGCGGCGGCCTCGTGGACTTCGCCGAGCTGCTGCTGCGCGCGCACGAACTGTGGCTGCACGACGATGCGCTGCTCGCGCATTACCGAGAGCGCTACCGGCACCTGCTGATCGACGAGTTCCAGGACACCAACACGCTGCAGTACGCATGGATCCGCGTCCTCGCGGGCAGCACCGGGCAGGCGTTCGTGGTCGGCGACGACGACCAGGCGATCTACGGCTGGCGCGGCGCGCGCGTGGAGAACGTGCAGCACTTCCTGCGCGACTTCCCGAGTGCGCGCACGATCCGCCTCGAGCAGAACTACCGATCCACCGGCAACATCCTCGCCGCTGCGAACGCGGTGATCGCGCACAACCCGGACCGCCTCGGCAAGCAGCTCTGGACCGCGGGCGAGGAAGGCGCGCCGATCGAGCTCTATGCGGCCTACAACGAGCAGGACGAGGCGCGCTACGTGGTCGAGCGCATCCGCGAGAACATCCAGTCCGGCGCGTGCCCCTCGGAACACGCGATCCTCTACCGCTCCAACGCGCAGTCGCGCAACTTCGAGGAACAGCTCAGCCAGCATGCGATCGCCTACCGCGTCTACGGCGGCCTGCGCTATTTCGATCGCGCCGAGGTCAAGGATGCGCTCGCCTACCTCCGCCTGGTCGCGAACCGCCACGACGACGCGGCGTTCGAACGCGCGGTCAACACGCCGCCGCGCGGCATCGGCGACCGC
>DAIOWG010000312.1:0-1512 GCA_036758645.1 Dokdonella sp.
AGCGTCGACGAGGTCGCCTCGGCGGTCGGCTACGGCGACACCACCGCGCTGCGCCGCCTCATGCGCAAGCTCGTCGGCACCACGCCGGGCCGCGTGCGCGCGGCGAGAGCGATCGCCTCGCCGCCGCACCGATCGATGCGTCGCCGGGAAGCGCTGCGATGAGCGACCGCATCGTGCTCGTCACGGGCGGTTCGCGCGGCATCGGCGCGGCGATCGCGCGACTGTGCGCGCGCGACGGCTGGCGCGTCGCGTTGAACTATCGCGCCGATGCGCAGGCAGCGGATGCGGTCGTGGCGGACATCCGGCGCGGCGGCGGCGATGCGCGCGCGTTCCGCGCCGACCTGGGTGACGCGGCCGCGATTCCCGAGTTGTTCGACTCGATCGAGCGCGAGATGGGCGTGCCGCTCGCGCTCGTCAACAACGCGGGCATCACCGGCGGGCTCGGACGCTTCGTCGAGCTGCGCGAAGCGGTCCTGCGCGAGGTCATCGAGGTCAATCTCGTCGCCACGATGCTCTGCTGCCAGCACCTGGTCCGGCGCTGGACGCGCGCCGGGAAGCAGGGCCGCATCGTCAACCTGTCGTCCGTCGCCGCGGCCACGGGCTCGCCGCACGAGTACGTGCATTACGCGGCCTCGAAGGCCGCGGTCGAGACCTTCACGATCGGACTCGCGCGCGAACTCGCGGGCGAGGGCATCCGCGTCAACGCAGTCGCACCCGGCGTCACGCGCACGCAGATCCATGTCGCGGGCGGCGATGCGCAACGCGCGGAGCGGCTCGCATCGCGCATCCCGCTCGGGCGCGCGGCCGAGGCCGGGGAGATCGCCGAAGCCGTGGCCTGGCTGTTGTCGGACAAGGCGTCCTACGCGACAGGCACGGTCATGCGCGTCGCCGGAGGGTTGTAAAGCGTGCGAGGCGGTCGAGGTCGGCGCGGAGGCGCTTCCTGGCCGCGCCGTGCAGGGCGCGCCGTGGGGAGTGGTGCAGGAGGAATTCAGTCCCAAAGGCTCGGGGCTGAAGCGCCTCCCACGACAGCACGCTCGCGGCGTCGATAGACTGGGACTGCAGCGCAAACTCCGGAGGCGTGATGGACATCGAAGCGGTCAGGGCGATCGCGCTCGCCCTTCCCGAGGTGACCGAGGAGCCGCACTTCGACTACGGCTCGTTCCGCGTCAAGGGCAAGATCTTCATCACGGTGCCGCCCGACCAGCAGCACCTCCATGTGCGCCTCGACGAGCAGCAGCGCCTGCTGACGCTCGCGACCGAACCGCGTGGCATGGAAGCGCTGCATTGGGGCAAGCAGATCCTCGGCATCCGGATCGACCTGCACCGCGCGGATCCTGCGCAGGTGATGCGCCTCGTCGAAACCGCGTGGCGGTACCGCGCGCCGAAGCGGCTCGCGAGTGCGTTCGATCGCGATCGCCCCGCGCCTGCGTAGGGTGGGTCGCAGCCGTAGGGTGGGTCGCAGCCGTAGGGTGGGTCGCAGCCGCGCAGCGGCGAGCCCCACCGGCGCGAATC
>DAIOWG010000312.1:1612-3701 GCA_036758645.1 Dokdonella sp.
TTCCCGCAGCCGTAGGGTGGGTCGCAGCCGCGCAGCGGCGAGCCCCACCGGCGCGAATCCACAACACGCGCGAACCTCTCATCGCGCCGGTGGAACTCGCGCCTTTGGCGCTGCGTTCCACCCTACGCATCTCGAGCACCCGCTTTCCCGCAGCCGTAGGGTGGGTCGCAGCCGCGCAGCGGCGAGCCCCACCGGCGCGCGTCCAAAATCGCACGCGAACCTTTCATCGCGCCGGCGTCTTGCGCGCGGCGGCAGCTGCCGTCGTCGTCTCCACGAGGCCGAGCTGTTTCATGAGCCCGAGCGAATTCGCGCAGGTCCATTCCTCGGCGATGCGTCCGCCGTCCATGCGGAACAACGTCGTGCCGGTGATCTCGACCGCGCGGCCGGTGGCGGGCAGGCCATTCCCGGCGCCGGTGTTGGTTCCGCGCGCGGTCCAGTGCACGGCGACGAGGTCGTTTTCGGCGACCTGCTTCTCGACGGTGATCGCAAGGTCCGGAAACGCTTCGCGCCAGCCCCTGGCTTCGGCCATGCCGTCGGCATGGGTGAACGTGTTCCTGCCGCCGTGGCCGACGAAGTCGGTCGTGTAGGGCACCTCGAAGCGCCCCTGGCTCAGGCCTTCCTCGTAGACCCTGCGGGTGACCGACTTGTTGAGTTCGAGCGATTCGGTGCGGACGCGGTCGGACGCCGTGGCGCCGCACGGCACCACGCCAGCGAACGCCGCCAATGCGGCTACTGCGGACAGCAGGAGGTTGTACGTTTTCATGGCGATCTCCATCACGCGCAAATGCGTGGCGGGATCATCGATGCGCTGCCCCGTCGCTCGCGCGGGTTTCGTGACGGGTGGACGCCGTGGCGGGACGGGCGGGTGCTGCGCAGTGACGGACGGCATCCACGTGGGCGCGATCGCGCGCAGCGTGCGCTCCTGCACGGAACCATTCACCTGTAGGAGCCCACCCTGTGGGCGATCCGCAGCGCAATCGCTCGCGCGCGAAGGAGCATGAGTGCCCGCTTCAGTCACTCCGGGACAGCCCCCCCAGCGAGCAAGCGAAGCGAGCGTCAGCGAAACAGCGAGTCGAGCGCCGCGCGGTATCGCCGGCTGCCATTCACCTGCGCACCGGTGTCGAGCAGCACGACGAAATCCCCGTTGAACAGCGGTTGCACCTCGCGAATGCGCGCGATGCTCACGATCGCCGCGCGCGAGACGCGGACGAAGCGCTGCGGATCGAGGCGGGATTCGAGGCTCGTCATCGTCTCGCGCAGCAGGTGGCGATCCTTGCCTGCATGGACCTCGACGTAGTTGCCGGCCGCGAGGATGCGGTCGATCGCGTCCATATCAATCAACCGCACGCGCCCGTCGGAGCGGATCGCGAGGCGCGAGGGCCAGGCCTGCAGCGATGCGCGGTCGATCGATTTCAGCACCTCGGTGACACGCCGCGCGAAGTCCTGGTCGGGATGCGTGAGCCGCGAGCGGACGCGCTGCAGCGCGCGGCGAAAGCGTTCGGGATCGACCGGCTTCAACACGTAGTCGACGGCCTGCGCATCGAACGCGCGCAGCGCGTGCTGGTCGAACGCGGTCACGAACACGACCGCTGGCATGCGCTCGGCACCGATGGTTTCGACGACCGCGAACCCGTCGAGCTCGGGCATCTGCACGTCGAGGAACACGAGGTCGGGCGACAGCGCGCCGATTGCATCGACCGCCGATGCGCCATCGCCGCACTCGCCGACGATCTCGATGTCGTGCTCCTGCCGCAGCAAGCGCAGCAGTCCGCGGCGGGCGATGGGTTCGTCGTCGACGATCAGCGCACGGATCGTCATGGGCCGGTGCGCCACGGCAGCTCGACCTCGGCGATGACGCCGCCGCCATCGAGGTTGCGCACGTCGAAGCGTTGTCGGTCTGCGTACAGCAGGCGCAACCGCGCGCGCGTGTTCGCGAGTCCGACGCGCTCGGTCATCGCAGTGGGCAAGCCGCGCCCGTCATCGACGACGCGCAGCCGCAGCCTGTCCCCTTCGCGGTCCGCGGCGATCTCCACCAGCCCGGGGCCCGCGCGCGCCGCGATGCCGTGGCGGATCGCGTTCTCGACCAGCG
>DAIOWG010000313.1:0-3675 GCA_036758645.1 Dokdonella sp.
CCCAGATGTTGCCGGCGTGGGCGTCGGCGTGGAAGAAGTTGTCGCGGAACACCTGCGTGTAGAACAGACGCACACCCTTCTCGGCGAGCGCGACGCGGTCGATGCCCGCGGCGTCGAGCGCCGCGAGGTCGTCGACCGGGATGCCGCGCACGCGTTCGAGCGTGAGCACGCCCTCGCGGGTATGGCTCCAGGCCACGGCAGGCACGTACAGATCGTCGGAGCCTGCGAAGTTGCGTCGCAGCAGCGAGGCGTTCGCGCCCTCGCGCTGCAGGTCGAGTTCGTTGACCAGCGTGGTGGCGACTTCCGCGACGATCTCGCGCGGGCGGATGCGGTCCGCCTTCGGATGCGTGCGCTCGACGAAGCCCGCGAGCGCGCGCAGCAGCGCGACATCGTCGGCGATGCGCTGGTGGATCCCCGGCCGCAGCACCTTGACCACGACCTCGGCCGAGGCGAGACCGGCCACGCGCAGGTGGTCGGCGTGCAGGGTCGCCGCATGCACCTGGGCGATCGAGGCCGACGCGAGCGGTGTGTCGTCGAAGGTCGCGTAGCGCTCGGCGAGCGGCACGCCGAACGCGGCTTCCACCGCCGCGCGTGCCTGGTCGCCAGGGAACGGCGCGACACGATCCTGCAGCTGCGTCAGCGCATCGGCGACGTCGGGCGGCAGCAGGTCGCGTCGCGTCGAGAGGATCTGGCCGGCCTTGACGAAGATCGGCCCGAGCAGCGTCAGCGCGAGCACGAGGCGCTCGCCACGCGGCAGCGCCGCGATGCGCGCGTCGGGCCGTGCGAATACGCGCGCGAACCGCAGGGGCCAGGGCCGGCGCGTGCCGGGCAGGAGGTCCTCGAGACCATGGCGGGCGGCGATGCGGACGATGCGCAGCAGGCGCGGCAACTGGTGCAACGCGATCATGCGCGGGTCCGGCGCGCGGCGGTGAATCGGGAGACGCGCGCCTCGAGCCGCTCGGCACGCTCGCGCACGCGATCGACCTCGTCGAGGAAGCCGTCGAGTTCGGCGCGCGCGACCAGATCGCGGCCTTCCTCGGTCAGGAACTCGGCCGCGTCGGCGACCAGCGCGCGCGCGGACGTGCGTGCGCCTGCGAGCGCGCCGCGGAACGCGCGCGCGAGCGGCACGCCTGCGACGTCGCCGAACACGCGCGCAAATGCCTCGTCGATGTCCGGCGCGAAGCCGCGCGCGACCTGCTCGAGCCTGCGCGCGAGCTCGGCATCGCCGCTGATCGACACCCTGCCGTTGGTGGCCGCGCCCTCGCGGGCCAGCGCGAACGCGAGCAGGCTCGACGGCGTCGCGAGCACCTCGAGCGCGCTCGCGGCCGCGAATGCGGGACCCACGCGCAGGCGGCCCTGTTCGACCACGAGCCGCATCGCGGGCAGGCCGCGCCGGTCGGGCCCCGAGAAATCGACCGTGACCGCGCGACCCTCGAGCGCCGCGATGCGCGCCACGGTCTCCGGGTCGAGCGCAAGCACCTGCGCGAACGCGCGTTCAAGCGCTCCGCCGAGCAGCGCGAGCACGGGATGGGGTCGGCGGGACTCGGGCAGGGCGGACATGCGCCGATTCTAACCGCTGTGCCCGGGGTGATCGGGCCTGGTCGCCTCGTGCCGCTGCGCGCATCCGCTCAGCGCGCGGCCAGCCAGCCTGCGCTAGCGTGCGCGGACGCTACCGCCGAGAGCCGCCATGAGAACGATGATCCTGGGCCTGTGTGCGGCACTCGCGTGCGCGAGCCTGCCCGCCGAAGCCGTGCGCGAATGGGAGGGCACCACCGCGGCCGGCGCGCGCTACCGGATCGTCGCGCCCGACGACTGGCGCGATGGCGATGCGCTCGTGATGTACCAGCACGGGCTCGACTTCGCGCCGACGCGCGAGACGCCCGGGCTCGGACCGTTGCGCGATCTCATGCTCGACGAGGGCTACGCGATCGCGGCGAGCAGTTTCCGCCAGCGGGGATGGGCACTGTTCCATGCGATCGCCGACAACCGTGACCTGCTCGAGGTGTTCGAGCGCGAAGTCGGCGAACCCGGCGAGATCCTGCCGTTCGGTGGTTCGATGGGCGGCCTCGTCGCGCTGCGGCTGGCGGAGGCGCGCGGCTTCCCGCCCGTGCGCGGCGTGTTCGCGCTGTGCCCGGCCGCGGCCGGCGCGCGCCTGTGGGACGCGGCGATCGACCTGCGCCTCGCGTTCGACGTGGTGTGCGAGGGCGCAGGCGCAGGGGACCTGCCGATCGGCAGCGCGCCACTCGACTGGGCGCTCGACCTCGACGACATCCCGCTCGACCTCGGCGACCTCGGCGATCGCGTGCGCGTGCTCGAAGCCCTGGTCGCGCTGAACCGCTGCACCGGCGTCAACCTTCCGCCCGCCCTGCGCAACGACGCGATGCGGGACCGTCTGGCCGAGCTCATGCAGGTGGCGCGTGTCGATGACGAGGACTTCCTCGTGACGCAGGTCGCCTACGCGATCTTCGTGCTGAGCGAACTGGTGCGCGCGCCGGACGCGCTGGATGGCGCCAATCCGTTCACGACGCTCGGGGTCGATTACGGCGATCTGCCCGAGGTCGAGGCGGGCATCGAGCGCATCGTCGCCGATCCCGCGGCCGCCGCGCAGCTGCGGCGCGCGTCGGACTTCACCGGCGACATCGGCAGCGCGAAGATCCTCTCGATGCACACGAGCGGCGACCAGCTCGTGGTGGCCGCGAACCAGGAGTTCCTGCGCGAGCGGGTGCCGCCCGCACAGCTCGTCAGCGCGATCGTCGCCGAGGACGAGCCGACCCACTGCGGCTTCAGCGAAGCCGAGGGCGTTGCGGGGTGGGAAGCGCTGCGCGGCTGGATCGACGGTGCGCCCAAGCCGGCGGTCGCGGACCTGCAGGCGCTCTGCGGCAACATCGTCGCACTCGGCGCCGAAGGGCCATGCCGATTCGATCCGGATGCCGACCTGCCCGCGTTCGACAGCCTCGTGCGTCCGCGTGCGGGCACCGCGCCCGTCGAGCCGCCCGCGCGCGGCCGGCGCGCTCCGCCCGATACCGTGGCGCCGCGCGTGCGTGCGCAGGCGCCTCGCTTGCCCTAGTCACTGCTTGATCGGGAACGTCTCGACTTCGCGGCCTTGCGCATCGCGTTCGCGCAACCGCGTCGGCGACCGTTCCGCATTGACCGGCCCGCACCGGTACGCTGCCCACGCCTGCTCGCCATCGCGCGGCTCGCCCTTCGGCTTGACCGTGTCGGCGCCGAGGCTCGCGGCCTCGTTGCGTGCCATCACTTCGAGTTCGTCGCGCACCTTGAGGTTGTTGCGATCGAGCGGGCCGACATGGTCGAGCACCGACACCGTGACGGTGCCGACGCCCTGGCACGCGCTCACGTCGTCGTTCCACGCCGTGCGCACCTTGTTGCCGCCCGAGTCGAGCTTGATGCCCCAGCTGCACGCGGCGAGCGGCAGCAGCAGGAGACTGGTGATCACGATCTTGTTCATTGGATCTCCGTCGGCACGGCGCCGAAGGCTAGCTCGGCGCGGCTGAACACAAGGGTGGACCGGCGTCTTGTCGGCGCAGGATGAATGGCCGTGGGCGCAACTCCACCTGCAGCCGCACGGGCCGAGCAGCTTTCAACACGGAGCACACCGAAGACACCGAGAGGAAGCATCTCTCATGGGCTCCCGGCTTTTCCGCGTGCCCGGTGTGG
>DAIOWG010000314.1:0-3664 GCA_036758645.1 Dokdonella sp.
AGGCACCTGACTCTGACTCAGGCATTCGGTGGTTCGAATCCATCCGGGGCTGCCAACTTCCTCTCGATGGCGTCGCGCCCGGCGCGGCCATCGACAGGAACGCAAGAAGAACCCGCCGCGAGGCGGGTTTTTCGTTTGCACCGTAGGAGCCCACCCTGTGGGCGATCCGCGCAGGAAACCGGTTGTACGACGGCATTCGATTTGACGCGATCGCGCACAGGGTGCGCTCCTACGCGTGCGGAGGCTGGGCTTAGGCGCGTCGCGCGCGTCGGCTTCGCAGGCGCGGCCACGCGCAGGCGCCGACCAGCAGCGCGAGCAGTCCGCTGAGCCAGCCCGACAATGCCGGGACCGGTGATGCGACCGGGCCGACCGGCACGCCCTGCTGTTCGAACGCGCCGATGTCGGCGCTCGGGCCGAACACGCGCGGGAACGGATCGCCGCGCTGGTCGCGTGCGAGGTTCGCGTTGTTGGAACCCGTGTCCACCGCAGGGCTGCCCGCTGCGAGCGCGTGCGTGCGCGTGGTTCCGCCGTAATACGCGAGCGGTGCGAGCAACGGGTCGGCATCGATCGTGTCGGGCGGCAGCACGACCTGCGCGCCGACTTCGCCGACGAGGCTGGAATGCCCGTCGATGGTCATCGCGAACGGATTGTCGATGTCCGCCGCACCGCTGCCACCCGCATTGCCGTGCACGATCGAGCTGTGCAGGTAGGAGGTGTTCGCGCCGATCCAGATCCCGCCGCCGCCGTGGCTCGCGCTGTTCGCGCTGATCGTGCTGTTGCCGATGTCGAACGTGGCCGGCCGCCGCACGAACAACGCGCCGCCCATCCCGGCCGCCGCGACGTTGCCCGAGAACGTGCTGTTGGAAACCGCCATGCTCGTGAACGTCGCGATGCCGCCGCCGCGGCCATCGACGACGTTGTGGTCGACGGTCGAGCCGCTGACGAAGCCGCCGCGCACGGTCACGATGCCGCCGCCGATGTCGTAGCTGTCGCGCCAGGGCGCGATCTGGTGCTCGGCGAGATTGCCACTGACGGTGCTGTCGAGCAGCAGCATCTGGTACACGAACGCGCCACCGCCGAACGCGGCGGTCCCGGCGTCGATGTGGGTGCCGAGCGCGCGGTTCGATGCCAGCGTGCTGTTGTGCAACGCGAGCGAGTAGGCATAGATGCCACCGCCATAGGATCCGATCGCGACAGACGAGCAGTCGCGCACCGTCGAGTCCTCGATCAAGAGGTAGCCTGCGCTCGCGACGCAGCCGCCGCCGGTGATGTCGAAGTTCTCCGCGCTTGTGCGGCCGTTGCGCAGCGTGAGGCCGCTCACGTGCAGGGTGCCGCCGCGCGGGTGCACGAGCACGCGGTCGACCTGGTTGCCGTCGATTGCGAGCTGGTCGCGACCCGGTCCCGCGAGCGCGAGGTCATCGATGCCGATCTCGATCGCGCCGGTTTCGAGCGTGATGGTCGAACAGGCCAGGGCGGTCAGGTCGACCGTGTCGCCGCTCGCGGCTCCGGCGACCGCGGCGCGCAGGCTGCCCGGACCGTCGTCGCCGCATTGCGTGACCGGCCAGCTGGCCGAGGGCGCGGTCGGCGGCGTCGCGTCGCGCGGGCCGGGCAGGGCCGGGAACAGGCGCTTCGCCGGATCGGACCGAAAGCGGATCCAGTCGGTGCCCTCGTCGGCGACGCCCGCACCCGCGGCTGCGAGCGCGAGGACCGCGGCGATCGCGCAGGCGAGCTGCGGTCGGTGGCGTGATGGCGAGGGTGTTCGGGTCATCCGCGATATCCCGGTCTGATGGGCGTTCCATGCATGACGCACCGGAGCCCTGCTTCAGGCCATCTCGTGCTCGCCGACCAGCACGATGTCGGCCGCGCGCTGCGCGAACAGACCGACCGTGACGACGCCCGCGATCTGGTTGAGTGCGGCTTCGAGCGCCACCGGGTCGGTGATGTGCAGGCCATGCACGTCGAGGATCCAGTTGCCGTTGTCGGTCACGCAGCCATCGCGCCAGACCGGCTGGCCGCCGTGCAGCACGATCGCGCGCGCGACATGGCTGCGCGCCATCGGGATCACCTCGACCGGCAGCGGGAATCGCCCGAGCACGTCGACGCGCTTGGCCGGATCGATGATGCAGACGAAGCGGCGCGCGGCCGCGGCGATCACCTTCTCGCGCGTGAGCGCGCCGCCGCCGCCCTTGATCAGCCGGCGCTGCGGATCGCATTCGTCCGCGCCGTCCACATAGAGCGGGATCTCGCCGGTCGCATTGAGTTCGAGCACGTCGATGCCGCGCTGCTTGAGCAGGCGCGTGGATTGTTCAGAACTCGAGACCGCACCCTCGATGTCGTGCCGGCGTTCGGCCAGCGCGTCGATGAAATGCGCGACGGTCGAACCGGTGCCGACACCGACCACGATGCCGGGTTCGACATAGCGCATCGCGGCGCGCCCGGCCTGGCGCTTGGCTTCATCGGCGGTCATGCGGGGTTCCTCGGCAGGCGATGTCGGTCATTCGAGCGAAAGGATGCGGTTCCACTGGGCCTTGGTCACGGGCAGGATCGACAATCGATTGCCCCGCTGCAGCAGCGCGAAGCCGTCCAGGCGCGGATCGGCCTTGAGTTCGGCCAGCGTGATCGTGCGCGCGAGCTTGCGCGTGAAAGCGACGTCGACGAGCTGCCAGCGCGGCTGCTCCCGCGTGCTCTTCGGATCGTGGTAGTCGCTCTTGCGGTCGAACTGCGTCGGATCGGGATACGCTTCGCTCGCCACCTGCGCGAGGCCCGCGACGCCCGGTTCGGCGCAGCTCGAGTGGTAGAACAGCACGCCGTCGCCGACGCGCATTTCGTCGCGCATGTAGTTGCGCGCCAGGTAATTGCGCACGCCGGTCCACGGCTCGGTACCGACGCGCGCGAGGTCGTCGATCGAGAACGTGTCGGGCTCGCTCTTCATGAGCCAGTAGCGCGCCACCGGAGCTCCTGGTTGCAGGACATGGGCCGGCCGCGCGCGGGCGCGTGCCGGAGTGGCGACTTTAGCAGCGCGCGACGCGGCGGATCACTCCGCCGGCACGAGGTCGATCAGTTCGCGTTCGGTCGCGATGCAATCGAGGCGAACGTCCCAGGGTTCGACCGGGATCTCGTCGACTTCCTGGATCGCGTAGCCGATGCCGACCAGCAGCGGGCGCGCGACGCCGGTGCGCCCGTGCAGGAACGCGAACGTGCGGTCGTACCAGCCGCCGCCGAAACCGAGCCGGTGGCCGCGGCGGTCGAAGCCGAGCAGGGGCACCAGCACCACGTCGAGTTCCGGCCCTGCGAGCGCCTCGTTGCGGCCGTCGCGCGGCTCCGGGATGCCGTAGCGGTTCGCGGCGATCGCGTCGCCGGGTTGCCAGCGCGCGAAGCGCAGCCGACGTTCTTCCGCGAGCAGGGGCAGGTACCACGCCTGTCCGCGTGCGCGCAGACCGCTGGTCAGCGCAAGCAGCGGCAGTTCGCCGCCGATCGCCCAGTAACCGGCGATGCGGCGGTCGGTCAGGAACTCGGGCAACTGCTCGAGCACCGCGGGCAGTGCCTGCGCCGCGGCGAGGCGCGCGGCAGGCGACAGCGCTTCGCGGCGTGCGCGCAGCGTCGCACGAAGCTGTGCACGCATCGGGATGGCAGTCATGGCGGTGAAGCGAAGCCGGGGTCGGCC
>DAIOWG010000315.1:0-2316 GCA_036758645.1 Dokdonella sp.
GGCGAAGGCCGCCCTGCTCCATGTGCAACAGACGTTGCGCGAACGCGAGGAGGAAGTCGACGGCCTGCGCGCCGACCTCGCGTTCTACGGACGCCTCGTCGGCGGCGGCACGCGCGAGGGGCTCGCCGTGCATTCGCTCAGCGTGCAACCGGTGCGCGACTCCACGGCCTGGAACTTCACCGTCACGCTGACGCAGAACTTCAAGCGCGGCCAGGACATCAAGGGGCGCCTGCAGCTCGACCTCGAGGGCATCGAGGACGGCAAGCTGCGCCGCATCGACTGGAAAGCGCTCACGCAGGGCCAGCAAGACGCGGGAATCGAGTACCGCTTCAAGTATTTCCAGCAGGTCGGCGGTACCATCATGCTCCCCGCCGGCTTCATGCCGAATCGAGTGGTGGTCCGCGTCGACGGCGACGGTGGCCGTGTCGAGCAGGAATTTGCCTGGGCGGACGCAAACAAGGGCGAGGAGACCAGCGATGTTTCGCAGTGACAAGCGCAACGGCAAACCGGTTGCAGCGATCAACACGCTGATCGCGGCCGGCACCACGATCCGCGGCGACGTGCATTTCACCGGCGGCCTGCATCTGGAAGGCGCGATCGAGGGCTCGATCGCGGCCGAGGGCGCCGATTCGGTGCTGACGATGAGCGACCAGGGCCGTGTCACCGGCGAAGTGCGCGTCTCCAATGCCGTCGTCAACGGGGTCGTGGTCGGCGACCTGTTCGTCGGCGAACGGCTCGAACTCGCGGGCAATGCACGCGTCGACGGCAACGTGCACTACAAGGTGCTCGAGATGGCCGCGGGCGCGCAGGTCAACGGCAAGATGCTGTACCAGACCGAGGCGCCGCGCCGGCTCAGCGCGCCCGGCGCGGTCGACGACCTCGGCGATGCCGAGCCCGCGCATGCCTGAAAGCCTTGAAAAACGGCCGCTGCGCACCGATATCGGCAGCTCCCCTGCGAGCCCGCCATGACGACCGCGACGCCGACCTACCTCGATGCATCCGATGCGCCGCTCGTGTTCACCGACGCGGCGGTCGGCAAGGTGCGCGAGCTCATCGCGGAAGAGGGCAATCCGGAACTCAAGTTGCGCGTGTACATCAGCGGCGGCGGATGTTCGGGGTTCCAGTACGGCTTCACGTTCGATGAGGAACGCGCCGAGGACGACCTCGCGGTCGACCGCGAGGGCGTGGTCCTGCTCGTCGATCCGCTGAGCCTGCAATACCTCGCGGGCGCCGAGATCGACTACGCCGAGTCGCTCAGCGGCGCGCAGTTCGTGATCCGCAACCCGAACGCGAAGACGACCTGCGGCTGCGGTTCTTCGTTCACGGTCTGAGCGCGATGGCGCTCGGACCCGATCGCATCAACGTCTTCTCCGGGCTCGCGCTCGATCGCGGTGCCGAAGAACGCGACGACCTCGCGTGGGCGGCGCAGCGCGCGGCCGATCCCGCCGCGCGCTTCCTGTTGCTCGGAGCGCTCGCGGCGGGAGGGCGACCCGCGCTGATCCACGCCGGCAGCAATGCGCTGCGCTGGCTCGATCGCTTCGAGCGCGAGCGCTTCGCGCCGGATCTGCATGCGACCTATCTCGGCGACGACGGCGGCGGGCCGCTTTACGCGATCGCACTCGATGCGCCGAGCGCCGCCCTCGCCGCGAACGAACTCGGAGGCGACTGGATCGACCTGCGCAGCGCGGGCGTTCGCCTTCGGTCCGAACAGTCGGGGCTGTTTGCGTATGCGCGCGCGCTCGCGCACTGGCAGTCGCGCACGCGCTGGTGCGGCGCCTGCGGCGCGCCGCTCGAGCTGGCCGCGCTCGGCCATCGTGCGCGCTGCACGAACCCGGATTGTGCGCTCGACCATTTCCCGCGCGTCGACCCCGCGATGATCGTGATCGTGCGCTGGCGCGACCGCTGCCTGCTCGGGACGCAACCGGGCTGGGCGCCCGGCCGCTGGTCGACGCTCGCGGGTTTCATCGAACCGGGCGAATCGCTCGAGGACTCGGTGCGCCGCGAGGTCTACGAGGAGGCCGGCGTGCGCGTCGGCGCCTGCGAGTACCACTCCTCGCAACCGTGGCCGTTTCCGTCGGCGCTGATGCTCGGCTTCATCGCCGAAGCGGAGGATCCGACCATCAACGTCGGTCCCGAACTGCGGGAAGCGCGCTGGTTCTCCGCCGACGACGTCGTCGACGGCCTCGCGCAGCGCACGCTCGTGCTTCCGCCGCGGCTGTCGGTCTCGCACGAACTCATCGCGCACTGGCTGCGTGAAACCTCCGGCCTGGAACTCGCGGAGCTGCTGTCCGACGTGCCGTGGCAGCCCGTGGCGTC
>DAIOWG010000315.1:2416-3663 GCA_036758645.1 Dokdonella sp.
TGCGCTCGGGACTTGAGTCCCTCCCACAAAAGCGCGGGACGAGTGGATTGCGGGCTAGAATCGAGCGGCCGCGGCATGCGGCGTCGCTGCGCGTGACCATGGCACCCACCTTCCTCGCGATCCTGATCGTCCTCGTCACCGCCCGCGCGGCGCCCGATCTCGCACGCCTGCGCGAATTCCGCTGGCTCGGGGACCTGCTCGGTTCGCCTTCGCGCGGCGGGGGCGAGTCCGCACGCGCGCGCTTTCCGGTCGCGCTGCTGCCGTTGATCGCGTTCGCGTTGTGCGTGCTGGTGCAGGTCGGGCTCGCGCACGTGCTGTTCGGCTTGCCGGCATTCGCGTTCGCGGTGGCGGTGCTGTACTTCTGCTGGGGTCCGCGCGACCTCGATGTCGATGTCGACGCGGTGCTTGGCGCCAGTGACAGCGAGCGTCGCCACGCAGCGGCGCAGGCGCTGCGGCCCGATCCTGCGGTCGAGCCGCTGCCGTTCGAGGCGGGCGCGCTGGTCGAGGCGACGTTCCGTTCGGCGCTGTCGCGCTGGTTCGGCGTGCTGTTCTGGTTCGTCGTGCTGGGCCCTGCCGGGGCCCTCGGCTACCGGCTGGTGCAACTGCTCGCGCGCAACCTCGCGTTCGCGCCGCGCATCGACGACGAACAGCGCGAACTGCTCGAACGCGCCGCGCGTGTCCTCGACTGGGCGCCCGCGCACCTGATCGCGTTGACGCTCGCGCTGGTGTCGGATTTCGACGCGGTGCTGACGAACTGGCGTGGCTACCATGCCGCGCACGGCAAGGGCTACTTCACGCTCGACCTCGGCTTCCTCGGCTCGCTCGCACGCGCAGGCATCGACGCCGATGTCGCCGCCGGCGACGGCTACTCGACCGACACGCACGACCCGCTCGCCGAACTCGCCGACGCGCGCAGGGTGCTGCGTCGCATCCTCGTTGCGTGGGTCGCGATCCTCGCGATCTGCGTGATCGCGGGCTGGTCGCTGTAGCCTCCCCAACATTCGCGCCCAAGCGAACCATCCTCCGCGGCGGCCCACCCTGTGGGTGATCCGCGCAGAATGCCGGTTGTTCGCGGGTATTCGGATTCCCGCTATCGCGCACAGCGTGCGCTCCCACACGAACCATCTCCGTAGGAGCCCACCCTGTGGGCGATCCGCGCAGGAAACCGGTTGTTCGCGGGTATTCGGATTCCCGCGATCGCGCACAGGGTGCGCTCCCACACGAACCATCTCCGTAGGAGCCCACCT
>DAIOWG010000316.1:0-3607 GCA_036758645.1 Dokdonella sp.
GCATCTGCGGTTCGGGACGCAGCGCCTTCATGATGATCGCGTCCAGATCGCCCTGCAGGCGCCGGCGCAGGCGTCGCGGCGTGCTCTCGCGGCGCGCCGCGTCGCGCGCCGGCTCGCCGTCGTCGTCCTCGCGCAGGACCAGTGAACTCGGGCGCGTGGGCACGCGTGCGCCCGCCGGATCGTCGGCGCGCCCCTGCAGGCGGCGCCCTGTCAGCAGCTCGTGCAGCAGCAGTCCGAGCGCATAGACGTCGACGGCCGTGGTGACCGGCCCGCCCTGGACCTGCTCGGGCGCCGCGTATTCGGGCGTGAACACGCGCGTCGCGGTGGATTCGTCCGTGCCCGGGGCATCGATCAGCTTGGCGATGCCGAAGTCCAGCAGTTTCACGACGCCATCGCGCCCGACCAGGATGTTCGATGGCTTGAGGTCGCGGTGCACGACGAGGTGCTGGTGCGCGTGGGAGACCGCGGCGCAGACCGTGATCATCAGGCGCAAGCGCGATTCCACGCCGAGCGCGCGCCGGTCGCACCACGCGCGCAGCTCCTCGCCGTCGATGTACTCGAGCGCGAGCCACGGCTTGCCGTCTCCGCTGACGCCGCCGTCGACGAGGTGGGCGATGTTCGGGTGCTGCAGGGTCGCGAGGATCTGGCGCTCGGCGTGGAACCGCCTGGCCGCGTCCAGGCCGTCCCATCCGCTTCGGATCAGCTTGATCGCGACCTGCTGCTCGAACCCGCCCTCGACGCGCTCGGCGAGCCAGACCGCGCCCATGCCGCCGCGACCGATCTCGCGCACGAGCCGGAATGGCCCGAGCCGCAGCCCGGCATGGTCCGGGCCGGGCTGCTCGACGTACTCGCCGGCCAGTCCCGACACCAGCGCCGGTGCGACCTCGGCAAGCCCGGTCGGCTCGGTCGAGTCCGCATCGGCGCGCAACAGCGCGAGCGCCTCCGCGCGCACGCCCTCGTCATCCGGACACGTCGCGGCGAGCCGCTCCTCCCACTCCGCGGCGGGCCGCTCGGCAAGCTGCTCGAACAAGGCCCGCGCGCGGCGCCAGCGCTCGGCATCCATCGGATTTCCGGCAGTCTCGACCCGCGCATTCTAGGCGATGCGCAACCGGCTTCGATCGGCATCCGGCTGTCCGGAATGCGATGCCGCTCGCGCAATGTTCCCCCGCGGCAACGCCGCGCGCACTACCATGCGCCGAGGAGGCCCCCATGACCGAGCACCCTGCGGACCTGACCCGTGCGATCGCCGCGAGCGGCGACGACCGCGCCGCGCGCGAAGAGGCGCTGCGCCTTGCGTGGGACGACCTCATGCGCATCGCGCGCGCGGAGCTCGCGCGCCATCGGCGTGGCGAGACGCTCAACACGCGCGCGCTCGTCAACGAGGTCTACCTCAAGCTGTTCGAAGGCAGCGGCGGCGTGTTCGAGAACCGCACGCACTTCTTCGCGACCGCGGCGCGCGCGATGCGCCAAGTGGTCATCGATTACGCGCGCGCACGCCTCGCCGATCGCCGAGGCGGCGGTGCCGAACACGTTTCGCTCGATGCACTGGAGGGCGCGCCGCTGCCGATCGACGAGCAGGCCGAGCAACTCGTCGGCATGGACCGCGCGCTCGAGAAGCTCGCGGCGCTCGATCCCCGGCTCGTGCAGGTGGTCGAACTGCGTTTCTTCGCGGGCCTCGAGGTCAAGCACATCGCGGAACTGCTCGGCGTGTCCGAACCCACGATCAAGCGCGACACGCGCGCGGCGAAGGCGTTCCTGCACAAGGAACTGTCCGCGGCCTGACACGCTACGATGGGCGATGAATCCTCCCGCCCTCGAACTCCTCCACGTCGACGAGCATCTCGTCGCGGTGGACAAGCCACCCGGGCTCGCGGTGCATCGCAGCCGCCTCGTCGGCGATGACGACGACTACCTGATGGACCGCCTGCGCCTGCAGGTCGAAGGGCGCCTGCATGCGGTGCACCGCCTCGATCGCGCGACCAGCGGCGTGCTGCTCGTCGCGCGATCGAGCGAAGCGGCGGCCGAACTCGGCCGCCAGGCGATGGCGCGCGAGATGGGCAAGACCTATCTCGCGGTCGTGCGCGGTTGGCCGGCGGAGCAGGGCGAGATCGACTATCCGTTGACCGGCGCGGGACTGCGCGGCGAGGCCAAGCCCGCGCTCACGCGCTGGCGCCGGCTCGCGACGACGGAAGTCCCGATCGCACAGGGGCGCTACGAGCAGCAGCGCTACGCGCTGCTCGAGGTCTCGCCCGAAACCGGCCGCTACCGGCAGATCCGGCGCCACTTCCACCACGTGTCGCACCACCTGATCGGCGACACCAGCCACGGCCGCGGCGACCACAATCGGCTGATCCGGCAACACTTCGGCGTGCACCGGCTGATGCTGCACGCGCTGCGACTGGAGGTCGTGCATCCGGTCACGCGCGAACCGCTGCTGATCGAGGCGCCAGTCGATGCGGCGTGGCTGCGGCTGATGGCCGCATTCGGATGGCAGGACGCGGTGCCGTCAACGCTTGCCCGGTAGGCTGGACGACCGAAGGTCGGCCGGCGCTCCGACTACGCCGGTGCCCGAGCCGGCCGCGCTGCGCGCGTCCAGCCTACGACGACGGCTCCGTCTCGCGATTGCGCTTGGCCCGTCCGTTTCGAGCCTGTAGAATAGGGCATGCGCATACTCACCGAAGCCCTCACCTTCGATGACGTCCTGCTGGTTCCGGCGCACTCCGCCGTCCTTCCGCGCGACGTCGACCTCTCCACGCGCCTCACGCGCGACATCCGCTTGAACCTGCCGATCGTGTCCGCCGCCATGGACACGGTGACCGAGGCACGGCTCGCGATCACGATGGCGCAATGCGGCGGCATCGGCATCATCCACAAGAACATGTCGATCGAGCGCCAGGCCGCCGAAGTGCGGCTGGTCAAGAAGTTCGAGGCCGGCGTGATCCGCGATCCGATCACGGTCGGCCCGCAGACTTCGATCCGCGAAGTCATGCAGATCACGCGCGCGCACAACATCTCGGGCGTGCCGGTCGTCGACGGCGAGCAGCTCGTCGGCATCGTGACCAATCGCGACCTGCGCTTCGAGAAGAAGCCGGACGATCCGGTCAAGAACATCATGACCCGCAAGGATCGGCTCGTCACGGTCAAGGAAGGCGCCGAAGACGAGGAAGTGCTCGCGCTGCTGCACAAGCACCGCATCGAGAAGGTCCTCGTCGTCGACGACGCGTTCCGCTTGCGCGGACTGATCACCGTGAAGGACATCCAGAAGGCGCGCGACAACCCGAATGCGTGCAAGGACGACCACGAGCGCCTGCGCGTCGGCGCCGCGGTCGGCGTCGCGGGCGACACCGAGCAGCGCGTCGCCGCGCTGGTCGAGGCCGGCGTCGACGCGATCGTCGTCGACACCGCGCACGGCCATTCGCAGGGCGTGATCGAACGCGTGCGCTGGGTGCGCCGCAATTTCCCGAAGCTGTCGCTGATCGCGGGCAACATCGTGACCGCCGACGCCGCACGTGCGCTCGTCGATGCCGGAGCGGACGCGGTCAAGGTCGGCGTCGGTCCCGGCTCGATCTGCACCACGCGCATCGTCGCGGGCGTCGGCGTGCCGCAG
>DAIOWG010000317.1:0-3594 GCA_036758645.1 Dokdonella sp.
CGTCTCGACGTCGCCGATGTTGTCGATGACGGTGAGGAGGATCGCCGGGACGACCGAGTTGGGGAGGATTTCCGTCGATTCCGCGGGTAACTCGACGAGCGCATTGCAGCCGATCAGCGACGACATGATTGCCGAGCCTTGCTTTGCATGCGGGTGCGCGATCAGGTGCTCGCCGTTGCGGACGACCCTGGCGCGGACGTAGTGAGTGCGGCCGGCTTGCTTGCGATAGCCGCGCACGAGGTGGACCAGCCATTTCAGGCGCGCGAGCGGTTGCGAGGGAAGCGAGCCACTCGCGCTCGCGAAATCGGCATCGCTCATGTGGCGCGCGTCTTCGGCGCGCAGCGCGCGCGTGGCCCATCCCGAGAGGCCCTTGAGGCTGCTGCTCGAGTGCCAGGTGCGCTCGCGCGGATCGAGCAGGATCTCGGGGAGGCCTTCGGCCTGCAGGCGCAGGCGTTGTGCGAGCGGCGAACCTTCGCCCTCGCGTTCGATCAGTTCGAGCAGGGTGCGCGGGTGCTGCGGCAGCGAGGTCGGCGCTGCGGCCTCGGGTTGCGGCGGCGGACGCGTCGGCGCCTCCTGGGGTGCAATGCGTGCGGCCTCGGCTGCAACCCTGGAAGGCGGCGCGACCACTGCGGGTGCGGCGCTGGACGGCGTCGCTTGCGAGGCGGCCGGTGCGCGGATCGGCGTGACCTGCGGCGCAGCCCTGACGCCGAGCTGCGCGCCGATCCGGTTGAGGACGGCCACGAGGTCGCTCGCATGCAGCGGCGTGCGCAACCAGAAATCGGGATCGTAGGACTCCTGCGACGCCGCCATCGCGACCACGAGCCGGCCGCTGGCCTGCGCGCGCAGCCAGTCCATGTGGCCGTAAACCGATTCGGCGTCGATCAGCAGCACATCGGCCTGGCCGTGGTGGGCGGGGCGCCAGCGCGCATCGAGCCGGGTGCGCTGGTCGTCGAGCATGGCATGGATGCGGGCGGCCACTTCTTCGGCGGCGCCGGCCACGCATAGGGTCAGAACTCTGGGTGTGTTCAAGGGCATCCCCGGGGTTGGTGCGAGCGCTTCCGGCGAAGCAAGGAACGTGCCTGAGTTTCGCCGATACAGGGTTCACGCTTCGACCCGACGGCGCGGGCGATTGTGACTGCCAGTGTCAGGCTTGGACGGCCGCAGGGGAAGGGGCGGCGCGTTCGCGCTGCTGCATCGTCCACAACTGCGCGTAGCGCCCGCCGTGCGCGAGCAGCTCCGGGTGGCTGCCGCGTTCGACCACGCGGCCATGCTCGAGCACGACGATCTCGTCGGCGTCGACGATCGTCGACAGGCGGTGCGCGATCACGAGCGTGGTGCGGCCGCGCGCGATCTCGGAGAGTTCGGCCTGGATCGTCTTCTCGGTGCGCGTGTCGAGCGCACTCGTCGCCTCGTCGAACACGAGGATCGCAGGCCGCTTCAGCAGCGTGCGCGCGATCGCGACGCGCTGCTTCTCGCCACCCGAGAGCTTGAGCCCGCGTTCGCCGACACCGGTGCCATAGCCCTGGGGCAAGGACTCGATGAAGTCGTGCACGTGCGCGGCGCGCGCAGCGGCGATGACTTCCTCGCGCGTCGCACCGGGACGGCCATACGCGATGTTGTAGTCGATCGTGTCGTTGAACAGCACGGTGTCCTGCGGGACGATACCGATCGACGCGCGCAAGGATGCCTGCGTCACGTCGCGGATGTCCTGCCCGTCGATCGTGATGCGCCCGGCGGTGACGTCGTAGAAGCGGAACAGCAGCCGCGCGAGCGTCGACTTGCCCGCGCCGGTGGTTCCGACCACGGCCAGCGTATGGCCAGGCGGGATGTCGAGGTCGATGGCGGAGAGGATCGGACGCGCCGGATCGTAGGCGAAATCGACGTTCTCGAATCGCACGTGGGCGCCCTCGATGCGCAGCGACTGCGCGCCGGCAACGTCTTCGACCTCGCGCTGCTCGCCGAGCAGCACGAACATGCGCTCGATGTTGATCAACGCCTGCTTGACCTCGCGGTAGACCATGCCGAGGTAGTTGAGCGGGATCGACAGCTGGATCAGAAACGCGTTGACGAGCACGAAGTCGCCGAGCGTCATGCTGCCTGCGATCACGCCGCTCGCGGCGCGCCAGAGCAGCAGGGTCAGGCCGAGCGCGACGATGCCGGCCTGGCCGATGTTGAGCACCGCGAGGGTCTTGAGGCTCTTGACCGTCGCGTCCTCGAACCGCACGAGACTCGCATCGTAACGCCCGAACTCGTGGCGTTCGTTGCCGAAGTACTTGACCGTCTCGTAGTTGAGCAGCGAATCGACCGCGCGCTCGTTCGCCTCGGTGTCGGCCGCGTTCGCGGCGCGGTACCAGCGCATGCGCCACTCGGTGACCGAGAACGTGAACGCGACATAGGCGACCAGCGTGCCGATCGTGATCGCGGCGAAGGTCCAGTCGAAGCGCGTGACGAGGATCGCGCAGACCAGGACGACCTCGAGCAGGGTCGGCACGATCGTGTAGATGGTCCAGTCGAGCAGGTCCGAGGTCGCGCTCATGCCGCGCTCGACGTCGCGAGCGACGCCGCCGGTGCGGCGGTCGAGGTGGAAGCGCAGCGACAGCGCATGCAGGTGCTCGAACACGCGCAGCGTGATCGTGCGGGAAGTGCGCGCGAGCACGCGCGCGAACACGATCTGGCGCAGTTCCTGGAACAGCGAGGCGGACAGGCGCAGCGCGCCGTACGCGAGCAGCAGCAGCAGCGGGATCAGCAGCGGCCGCGGCTCGAGGTCGAGCGCGTCGATGAGGTCCTTCATCACCAGCGGCACGCCGATGTTGGCGAGTTTCGCCGCGACCAGGAACGCCAGCGCGACGCCGACGCGCCATCGATAGCGCCAGACTTCGGGCCAGAGGCGGCGGATCACCGCCCAGGTGCCATGGGTACTTTCTTGGTCCATCGAGGGGGCTTGCTCGGTCAGGTCGTACCGATGGTCGCCGGAGGATGGGGGCGCGGCGCTCGATTGCCAGCGCGCGCATGCGTGATCGCGGTTCCATTCCTTGGAGGAGGACGGTCCTATGCGTCCGTTTCAGAGGTGGTCAAGAACCAGGTGAAGTAGCCGCATGCGGACCGTGTGAAGCGCTCGAGGCTGAAGCCCCCTCCCACAAGCAGCATGGCCAACCCGCTCGCATGGCCCCCGCATTCGTGGCCCGCAGTCGGGTCTTGTGGAAGGACCTCAGTCCCGATGGATCGCGCGAAGAGCTTGCGGCTGAAGCCCTTCCCGCAATCGCCGCAGGGTCGCCTCAGCGCGAGAGGTCGATCGTGTAGGTCGCGGTGCCGTCGCCACGGTCCTCGAGCTCGCTCACGCCCACGATGCCGGCCGCGCGTGCGACGTCGGCCTTGCCGGCCGCCGAAGTGAACGTGACCGGTCCCGCGGTGCGCACGCGCGCGAAGCGCCAGCTGCGGTCCGCCCCGTGCGTCGCGCGCTCGAGGTGCCGCGTGGCGCGCACCCAATCGATCAGCACGTCGCGATTCGCGTCGGGCGCCGACAGCACGAGGTTCGATCCGTCCAGCCCCGGGAAGCGGCCGCCGCTGCTCGCGCGGTAGTTGTTCGTCACGACG
>DAIOWG010000318.1:0-3565 GCA_036758645.1 Dokdonella sp.
CGCCCTGCGCGCGCAGCTTGTCGACCACGAAACGGTTGTGCACGACCTCGTGGCGTACGTAGATCGGTGCGCCGAAGGTCTCGAGCGCGCGCTCGACGATCTCGATCGCACGGTCGACGCCGGCACAGAAACCACGCGGGTTGGCGAGCAGGACGTCCATGGCATGCATTCTAGCAGCGTCGCAGGGAAGGCCATGCGAACGGCGCACACGCAGGCCGGACGCGCGCAGCGAGGCCCGCACACCCGGGCATGCACGCTGCCGCGTGAAGAGCGCCGGCCGGCCTGCGGCCGTCCAGCCTACGGAGTTCGCGGGTGCGCCGGCCGGAGGCTGAACAGGATCAGCATCGCCGCGCCGACCGTGATCGCGGAATCGGCGACATTGAACGCGGGAAACACCCAGTCCCGCCAGTACACCTGCACGAAGTCGACCACGTGGCCGAGACGCAGACGATCGATGAGGTTGCCGAGTGCGCCGCCGATCACGAGGGCGAGTGGCGCTGCGTTGCGCCAGTCGCCGCGCGGCGTGCGCGCCAGCCAGACCGCGAGCACGAGGCTCACGCCGATCGCGAGCGCCGTGAAGAACCAGCGCTGCCAGCCGTCGGCGTCGGCGCGGAAGCTGAAGGCGGCGCCCGGGTTGAACGCGAGCGTCCAGTTGAGGAATCCCGGAATCACCGCCTGCGGCGCATACGGATCGAGCGCCGCCAGCGCCAGGTGCTTGGTCCACTGGTCGAGCGCGACGACCAGCGCAGACAGCAGCAGCCAGGGAAGCGCCCCGGCGCGCGTGCGCGTCAGAACCATCGGCGCTCCTCGCCGGCCCCGTCGACATTCTCGACGCAGCGCCCGCAGATCTCGGGATGGTGCGCGTGGCTGCCGACATCGTGGCGGTAGTGCCAGCAGCGGATGCATTTCGCCGCATTGCTCGGCGTCGCCGCGATCCAGACCGCCGCGCCCTCGAGGTCGACGCCCTGCACGTCGGCGCGGCCCTCGGGATCGGGCAGCACCGCCAGGTCGGCGAATTGCAGCGCCGAGGTGATGAAGAAGAAGCGCAGTTCGTCGGCGACCTCGGCATAGCGCGCGCGCGTCGCCGCGTCCGCGTGCACCACCACCTCGGCCTGCAGCGATGCGCCGATCGCACCGGATGCGCGCATGCCTTCGAGCAGGCGCGCCGCGCCACCGCGGATCGCGAGCAGGTCGGCCCACCACTGGCGCTGCGCGGGTGAACCCTGTGGGGCGGCGATACCGTCGTACCAGGTCTCCAACAGCACCGATTCGCCACGAGGCCCCGGAATCAGCGGCCAGATTTCCTCGGCGGTGAAGCTCAGGACCGGCGCGATCCAGCGCACCAGCGCCTCGACGATGCGGTACATCGCGCTCCGTGCGCTGCGCCGGCCACGACTGTCGGCCTGCATCGTGTACAGGCGATCCTTGGTGATGTCGAGGTAGAGCGCACCCATCTCGTTGGTGCAGAAGTTCTGCACGCGCGCGACCACTTCGGGGAAGTCGTTGCGCGCATAGGCGGCGACCACCGCCTGCTGCACGTCGTGGGCTTGCTGCAGCGCCCACTGGTCGAGCAGGAGGCAGTCGGCAACCGGCAGCAACTGCGTCGCGGGATCGAAGCCGTCGAGGTTGCCGAGCAGGAAGCGCGCGGTGTTGCGGATGCGCCGATACGAATCCGCGACGCGCTTGAGGATCTCGTCCGACACCGCGATCTCGTTGCGGTAGTCGGTCGATGCGACCCACAGGCGCAATACGTCGGCGCCGAGCGTGTCGACGACTTTCTGCGGGGCCACCACGTTGCCGAGCGATTTCGACATCTTGCGGCCCTGCGCGTCGACCGTGAATCCGTGCGTCAGCACCGAGTCGTACGGCGCGCGCCCGTGCATCGCGGTGGCGGTCAGCAGCGAAGACTGGAACCAGCCTCGATGCTGGTCGGAGCCTTCGAGGTACATCACCTCGTCGCCGGGCTTGCGCGCGAGTTCGGGGCGCTGGTCGAGCACGCAGAAATGCGTGACGCCGGAATCGAACCAGACGTCGAGGATGTCGGTGACCTTCTCGTAGCGCGCGGCCTCCTCGCCGAGCAGTTCCGCCGGATCGAGCGCGTACCACGCGTCGACGCCATGCTGCTCGACGCGCGCCGCCACCTGCTCCATCAGCTCGACGCTGCGCGGATGCGGCATCTGGGTCGCCTTGTCGACGAACAGCGCGATCGGCACGCCCCAGGTGCGCTGGCGCGAGATGCACCAGTCCGGGCGTCCGGACACCATGCCCGCGATGCGCTCCTCGCCCCAGGCGGGGTACCAGTCGACGTCGCTGCGCACGGAGTTCAACGCGGCCGCGCGCAGGCCCTGGATCTCCATGCCGATGAACCATTGCGGCGTGGTGCGGAATGCGACCGGGCTCTTGTGGCGCCAGCAATGCGGATAGCTGTGGCTGATCTTCGACGACGCGAGCAGCACGCCGCGTTCGGCGAGCAGCGCGACGATCGCATCGTTCGCCTTCCAGATGAACTGGCCTTCGAACAGCGGCGTGCCCGGCAGGTAGACACCGTTGCCGCCGACCGGGTTGAGTTCGGTCGCGGCATGGCGGTCGACCAGGCCGTACTGCTGGCCGACCGCGAAGTCCTCGACGCCGTGGCCTGGCGCGGTATGCACTGCACCGGTGCCGTCCTCGGCCGAGACGTGCTCGCCGAGAAGCAGCGGAATCCCGCGATCGTAGAAGGGGTGCCGCAGCGTGACGGCGGCAGGGGCCGACGGGTGGGTGACGCGCTTCCCGGCGGAGGGCACCGGCATGGCGAGCGAGGACCCGCGCGCGTGGCCGAGCACCTCCACGCGGTCGATGCCGTAGCGCGCGAGCGCGGTCGCGGCGAGTGCCTCGGCCAGCACCAGCAGCTGGCGTCGTTCGCCGCGCATGGGTCCTTCGACCAGAACGTAGTCGAGTTCCGGCCCGAGCGTGACCGCCATGCTCGCCGGCAAGGTCCATGGGGTGGTGGTCCAGATCGGCACCGCGATGACGTCGTCGCCGCCGATCGTCGCGCCGAACCTCTCAGCCAGCGCCTCGGGGTCCAGGGCGTCGTAGGCGACATCGATCGCGGGGGAGACCTTGTCGGCGTATTCGATCTCGGCTTCGGCCAGCGCCGACCCGCAGTCGAAGCACCAGTGCACGGGCTTGAAGCCGCGCGTGACGTGTCCGTTCGCATGGATCCGCGCCAGCGCGCGGATCATGTCGGCCTCGTAGCGGAAATCCATCGTGCGATACGGATTGTCCCAGTCGCCAAGCACGCCGAGACGCTTGAAGTCCGCGCGCTGCAGGTCGATCTGCTTCGCCGCGTACTCGCGGCACTTCGCGCGGAACGTCGCCGCATCGACTTTCTGCCCGACCTTGCCGACTTCCTTCTCGACCGCGATCTCGATCGGCAAGCCATGGCAGTCCCAACCCGGCACGTAGGGCGAACGCAAGCCGGCCAGCAACCGCGACTTCACGACGATGTCCTTGAGCACCTTGTTGACCGCATGCCCGATGTGGATCACGCCGTTCGCATACGGCGGACCGTCGTGCAGGATCGAGG
>DAIOWG010000319.1:0-3500 GCA_036758645.1 Dokdonella sp.
GAACACGTCCTCGTGCTTGAAGCCGTGGTGCACGCGGTAGGCGATCGCACGGTCGTTGCAGAGCGAGGCGAACACTTCCTTCACCTTGTGCAGCACGTCGTCGATGCCGACCACGTTGAGGAAGGTTTCCTGCTGGCCCGCGAACGAGGCGTCAGGCAGGTCTTCCGCGGTCGCCGACGAACGCACCGCCACCGCGATGTCGGTGGACCCCGCATCCGCGCACAGCTTCGCGTACGCCGCGCGGACCGCGGCGTCGAGCTCGGCCGGCAACGCAGTGTCGACGATCCAGGCGCGGATCTCGGTACCGGCGCGGGTCAGCGCGTCGACGTCCTCGACGTCGAGCGTCGCGAGCCGGTCCTGGATGCGCTTCGCGAGGCCGCTCTTCTCGAGGTAATCCTGGAACGCCTGCGCGGTGGTCGCGAAGCCGCCGGGCACGGAGACGCCGAGCTGGGCGAGGTGGCCGATCATCTCGCCGAGGGAGGCGTTCTTTCCGCCGACCTTGCCGAGGTCGGACATGCGCAGCGAATCGAGCCAAAGCACCAGGTCGCTCAAGGGAATCTCCGGAACCATCGAGGGGGCGCGGCGTGGCCGCGAGAAACGCGGATTTTCGGGCTTCGCGCGCGCGCGGGCAAGGGAAACCGCGTCGCGGCGGGGTCGGATCGCCGAAGATCGGCTGTTATCCTGCCCGGATGACGACGCCGCGCTACCTGTTCCGCGACTTCAGCCTCGACCCCGCCGCGCGCGAGCTGCGTCGGGCCGGCGAGCTCGTCGCGTTGCCGACGAGCGCGCTCGACTGCCTCGCCTGGCTGGTCGCGAACCGCGATCGGGCGGTAGGCAGAGACGAGCTGATCGCAGCGGTCTGGGGCCGAGCCGATGTCGCCGACGCGTTGCTCGCGCAGACCATCCTGCGGATCCGCCGCACGCTCGGCGACGCCGGCGCCGAGGATTCGGCGATCCGCACGATTGCGCGCTTCGGTTATCGCTGGGTGGAGCCGACTCGGCTCGACGTGGACGCGCCCGACACCGCGCCGCCCCTCGCGGTCGCCGCGCCCGAGTCCGGCGTGGAGACACTGATCAAATCGGAGGCGCCGCCCGCCCGCGCTTCGTCGCGTTCGCGGCTGCGCCCCGCGATGCTCGCATCGCTGCTGCTCGCGTTCGCGCTCGCGGCGTTCGCGATCTGGAGCTGGGGCGGGCGCCATGTGGATGCCGACTCCGCCGTCGCCGCTGCGCAGATCGGCGACGCCGCACAAGCCGTGGTATTCCCGGCCGAAACCGACGACCTGGCCGAATGGAGCTGGCTGCGCCTCGGCCTCATGGATCTGGTCGCCGGTCGCCTGCGCCAGGCCGGCATCACGACACCGACCAGCGAAAGCGTGCTCGCCTGGCTGCGCGGACGCCCCGCGGAGGCGCCGCTCGACGCGATCGATCCCGAAATCGCGCCTGCCGATGCGCTGCGCGTGCGTCCGTCGGCGCGCTTTCGCGACGGCAGCTGGACCGTGCAGCTCACCGCGAGCGGGAAGCGCGCGGTGACCGTCGAGGCGGAAGACCGCGACGTGCTCGCGGCGACGCATGCGGCGATCGACCTGTTGCTCGTGCGCCTCGGCCATGCGCCACCGGCGCGGCGCGAAGGCGGCTCGCTCGCGCTCGATGAACTCATGCAGCGCACGCGCGCGGCGATTCTGTCCGACCAGTTCGACCTCGCGCAGCAGCTGATCCTGCGCGCGGAGCCCGCGCTGCGCGAACAGCCGGTGGTCGAGTTGCGGCTCGCGCAGATCGACATGGGGCGCGGCGACTACGCCGCGGTCCAGCGCCGGCTCGGACCGTTGCTCGACAAGGTACCTGCGGACGAGGACGCCACGCTGCGCGCGCGCATCCTCAACACGCTCGCGAGCGCGGAAGCGCGGCGCGGGCTGCTGGTCGAAGCCGACGCGACGTACGCGGAAGCGGCCGAGTTGCTGGCCGACGGCAGCGATCCGGTCGGTCGCGGCCTCGCCTGGATGGGCCTCGGTTCGGTCGCGTCCTGGCGCGGCGACGTCGAAGCAGCCGCCGGGCACATCGCACGTGCGCGTGTCGAGCTCGAGGCCGGCGGCGACGCGCTCACGCTCGCGCAGGCCGACATGAACCTCGGACTGCTCGCGATGCAGCGCCGCCGACCCGCCGACGCGCTGCCGATCCTGCGTCGCGCCGAACAACGCCTCGCCAAACTCGGCGCGCGCGAGGAACTCGCGTTCGTGCGCATCGAGATCGTCGCGGCCAACCTGCTGATGCTGGATCCGGTCGCGGCGCGCGCGCAGAGCGACCTGCTGTGGCCGCCCGAGGCGCATTCAGGCAATGAACGCGTGCGCTGGCAGCTCGTGCTCTCGCGTGCGGGCCTGCTCGCGGCCGAGCTGCGGCTCGACGATGCCGAGGGCTTGCTTGCGCGCACCGAGGCGCAGTCGTCGCCGACCGAAGATGCCGACGTGCACGCGCTCGGCCTCGCGCTGCAGGCGCGCATCGCGCACGCGCGCGGCGCGCCCGAACGCGCGGCGACACTCGCTGGAACCGCATTGACGCCTGCACTCGAAGCCGCATCGACCGATGCCTGGCTCGAGCTCCTGCAGCTGCGCCTGCAATCGTTGCAACAGCTAGGCGACGTGGCCGCTGCAGCCGCCGAACTCGCGCGCCTGGAAGCCTGGGTCGACGCGCATCCGGGCGACTGGAGCCGGTTGCAGCTTGCATTGGCGAGCGCGAACCATGCCGTGGCCGAGCAGCGCGAGTCCGACGCGCTGGTCGCGTTCGCCGACGCGGCCGCGCGTGCGACGCGGCTCGGCGTGCCCGAGGATATCGTCGCGGTCGCGCAGGCGCGCGTGCCGGTCCTGCTCGCGCAGGGCGAGCCCGAGCGCGCAAGCGAGGCCGCGGGTGCGGTCGCGGCCTGGGCCGATCGCGACGCGCGCGCGGCGTGGATCACCGCCCGGATCCATCGCGCGCAGGACCGCGACGAGGCCTGGCGGCGCGCGTCCGAACGCGCCTTGCAACTGGCCGGTCAACGCGTGATGCCCGCCGCCGAACCGGCGCCGACGCCGAAGTGAATCGGCCTGCATCGGCGCCGCAACGAATTCGAATCGACCACGAATGCCCGCACGGCCACGCGCCGGCATCGTGGCGGCAGGCCGGCTTGCCGGTTTCGCCTGTCCCTGGAGGATCTCCCGATGAAGAACCTGATCGCCACCGCGCTGCTCGGCGTCCTTGCCATGCCCGCAGCCATGGCCGCGGCGCTGCCGCGTCCGGCCGGCCCGCCGGTGCCGCTCGAAGTCACGCGTGTGCTCGGCGGTGCGCTCGTCGATCCGGTCGTCGATGGCCCCTGGGTCTACATCGCCTCCGGTCGCATCGTCAGCACCTGGAGCCATGCGCTGCCGGCGGCGCCGCTGCTCGTCGACGCGGGCACCGCGCCCGCGCGTGGCGCGATCCGCGGGCTCACGCGCTGGGGCGACTACCTCTATGCGAGCTGGCAGGCCGGCGAC
>DAIOWG010000320.1:0-1276 GCA_036758645.1 Dokdonella sp.
CGTACACCCACTGTTCGATGCCGCCGATGCGCAGTTTGAAGCTTTCCTGCACGCCACCCGGAGCGACGATGCGATCGAGGTCAGTGATGACCGCGCGGGCGGCGTCCATCGACGGCGGTTCTGCGGCACGCGCCGGCATCGACGGGAGGACTGCAAATGCGCAGGCGAGGAGTGCGTGGAGGACTGGATGCATGCCGTCCATGGTACCGACTGAAGTGTACTGCGCAAGCGCTCGAAGGCCGTCGACGATGCAGCCACGTTTCCGCCTTGAGGAGCGCCGCAGGCGCGCTTGGCGAAGTCGAGAAACCGGATAGCGCGGCGATGTTGCGAGGCCACGGCGCGGCTGCGCCGCTCCTCCACGGGGCCATGCAGGCGCAACGGGCGGTGCGGCGCGCCGTCGCGGATCGCGGCGCCGGGCCTGCTTCCATTAGAATGCTGCATCGCAACGAACCGCCGTCGCCGGCCCCGCAGCGGGGCGCGATGTGCATTCATATGGAAACCCGATGAGCAGCCATGCGGTCGAACGCGTCACGCGCGTGCACCACTGGAACGACAACCTCTTCAGCTTCCGCACGACGCGCGACGAGAGCCTGCGCTTCGAGAGCGGCCAGTTCGTCATGATCGGCCTCGAGGTCGACGGCCGTCCGTTGATGCGTGCCTACAGCATCGCGAGTGCGAGCTGGGAAGAGCACCTCGAGTTCTTCAGCATCAAGGTACAGGATGGCGCGCTGACCTCGCGCCTGCAGCACGTGCGCGAAGGCGACTCGATCCTCGTGAGCCGCAAGCCGACCGGCACGCTGGTGCTGCGCGATCTGAGGCCCGGGCGCCATCTCTACCTGCTGTCGACCGGCACCGGCCTCGCGCCGTTCCTGAGCCTCGCGCAGGATCCCGAGACCTACGAGCGTTTCGAGACGGTCGTGCTCGCGCACGGCGTGCGCGAGGTGCGCGACCTCGCCTACGCGACGTTCCTCGAACAGGAGCTGCCCCGGCACGAGTTCCTCGGCGAGGCCGTGCGTGCGAAGCTGCGCTACTACCCGACCGTCACGCGCGAGCCATTCCGCAATCGCGGACGCCTGACCGACCTGATCGCCGCAGGCCGACTGGCCGAGGCCGTGGGCTTGCCGCCGCTCGATCCACGCGAGCCAGTTCCGAAAACTGCGCGGCCGACATCTTGTGCTCTAACCCGGTCCACGTGAGATCCCCGAAGCCAGGCATGACGCCGAGCGGCGTATCCACGCCGGATGCCCGCCCCTGGCAACGCTCCGCAATCCACTGC
>DAIOWG010000320.1:1286-3496 GCA_036758645.1 Dokdonella sp.
CGATCCACGCGACGACCGCGTGATGCTCTGCGGCAGCCCCGCGATGCTCGCCGACTGCTCTGCCCTGCTCGATGCGCGTGGCTTCGAGGTCGCGCCGCGCATCGGACACCCGGGCGACTACGTGATCGAGCGCGCGTTCGTCGACAAATAGGCCGACTCAGTCGAAGCCGTCCGCGAACAGCAGGTCGCGCATTGCACCGCCGCCAGCATCGGTCACGCAGGCAGCATCCGGCGAGTATTCGAGCGCGCCCACGTCATTCGCGCCGTCCCTGCGCACGACGCCGCAGTAGTCGTCGACGACAAGTGGCGCGGCGACGCCCTGGTCGACGAATGCGTCGCCTTGAAGCAGGTGGAAGTCCGCTTCGGCGGGATCCACGAACCATTGCGCGAACTGCGCGGGCGAGATCCCCGCAAGGTCGCCGGCGCTGGTGTGGCTGCCGCCATCGCGATCGCGGATCGCCCCGCCGAGCAGGTTGTTGCGCAAGTCCGCAGTCGAGGCCTCGAAGCGCACGTCGATGCCCGTCGTCGCGTACAGCGTGTTGTGCTGGACCTGGGTGCGCGCGGCCTCGTTGAGGTAGATGCCGACGTCGCTGCAGTCCATCACGATGTTGTTGCGCAGGACGCCGTCCTGGTGCTCGGGCGTGCAGGTGCCATCCTCGCAGATCGAATCCGGCCCGCTGCCGCCGCCGCCGAGGGAAAGGCCGAGGCGGACGCCTCCGCTGGTGTGCCAGGAACAGCGCACGAGGTTCTGCTCGAACAGGCCGTCGCGCGAGTTGCCCTTGAGGAACGCGGCGTAGCTCACCGTGTCGCCGCCGCCCTTCTGGAAGTCGTGGATCAGGTTGCCGCGCACGATCCAGCGGCGCCCGCCGACGACATCGATCTTCGTGACCGGCCTCGCGGTGGCGCGCGCACGCGTGTCATGGAACACGTTGCGCTCGATCAGCACGTCGTCCGGATATGCGTTGCCGCCGGCGGCCTGGGGCTGGCCGTTGCTCTTGACCTGGGCGTTGAAGTCGCGCACGTGGTTGTCGCGGATCACGGCGTGATCGGCATCGCCGGCCAGGTGGAACGCATGCTCGCATTCGTCGTCGCTCGCGCAGGCGCCTTCGATGTCGAGTCCTTCGATGCGCCACCACGGCGCCAGCAGGCGGAAGCCCTCGGCATGGGAACCCGGGTTGCTGAAGCGCACCAGCACGCTGCGCGGCGTGGCCGCGCGCACGATGATCGGCGCCGACGGCAGGCCCGGCGTGCTGGCGGCGAGGTTGCCGACCACCTCGTAAGTGCCGGCCGCGAGCACGATCTCGTCGCCGGGCGCAGCCGCCTGGATCGCTGCGCGCAGGCCGGGCACGTCGTCGACGGGCACGATCGCCGCACCGGCTGGCATGCCGCAGAACCCCGCGAGGATCGACAGTCCGCCCAGCGCCCGACTGGGCCGTCGACCGCGCGGGATCATGCCGTCTCCGACGCCGAACCCGTTTCGTGCTTCCGGTGCGCGCGGCGCAACATGTGGTCGAGCTTGTGCCGGTCGTGGATCATCGCCTGGTACTTCGCGGGCAGTGCCTGCACGCGGCGCTCGGCCTCGACCAACGCCGCGTAGATGCGTTCGCGCGCGGGCGCGTCCACCGGATAATCCGCATCGAGGTAGTGGGTCGCGTGCTGGCGCAGCGCATTGACTGCGGCCTTGGCCTTGCCGCGCGGGCTCGCGAGCGAGGCCACGACCGTCACCAGCAGCACCGCCGCGATCACCGCGAGCGAGGCGCCGGTCGAGATCTCCACGACGTTGACCGGCTCGCCCTGGTTCACGAACGGAAGGTTGTTCTCGTGCAGCGCATGCAGCACCAGCTTGACGCCGATGAATGCGAGGATCGCGGCGAGTCCATAGGACAGGTACACCAGCCGCTCGAGCATGCCCTCGATCAGGAAGAACAACTGGCGCAGGCCGAGCAGCGAGAACGCGGTCGCAGTGAAAACGACGAACACGTTGGTGGTGAGGCCGAAGATCGCCGGGATCGAATCGAGCGCGAACAGGATGTCGGTACCGCCGATCGCGATCATGACCAGCAGCATCGGCGTCAGCGCGCGTCGGCCCTCGTGCATCGTGAACAGCTTGTCGCCGTCGTAGTAGTCGGTCGCATGGAACACCTTTCGCACGAGGCGCACCATGAAGTTCGCGGGCACCTCCTCGTCCTGCGGCTTGTGCTTGATCAGGT
>DAIOWG010000321.1:0-3470 GCA_036758645.1 Dokdonella sp.
AGATCGACCGGCACCGCGGCCGGCAGCGGCAGCTGCGCGGCCATGCCATCCGTGGCCATCTGGGTGCGTGCGACTTCGGCCACGCGCCTGTCCTGCTCATGCTCGTCTGCACACGCGAGCGAGCCGAGCAACAGGCCGAGCTGATACACGTCGGACGCGATCGTCGGGCGCTCGCCGCGCATCTGCTCGGGGCTCGCATAACCCGGCGTGCACGCCTGCACGGCCGAGCCGTCCTGTTCGCCGAGCAGTTGCGCGATGCCGAAATCGAGCAGGCGCGCCCCGCCGTCGGCGTCGACGAGCACGTTGGTCGGCTTGATGTCGCGATGGATCAGTCCGCGCGCGTGCGCGAATGCGACGGCCGAGCAGACTTCGAGGAACAGCCCGAGCCGACGCGCGAGCGGCAGCCGGGCCTTCACGCAGTGGCGATCGATGCGCTCGCCTTCGATGAGCTCCATCGCGAACCATGGGCGGCCGGCGGCGTCGCGTCCGCCGTCGAGCAGGCGCGCGATGTGCGGATGGCGCAGGTCGGCCAGCGCCTGGCGCTCGCGCCGGAACAGCGCGGCCCCGACCTCGTCGTCGCGTGCATCGAGCATCCACTTGAGCGCGACCCGCTGCTCGTACTCGCCGTCGTCGCGCTCGGCGAGGTAGACGAACGCCATGCCGCCGCGGCCGAGTTCGCGCAGCACGCGCCAGGCGCCGACGCGGTCCCCTTCGGCAAGGCCCTCGCGTCGCTCGCGCTCGCGCAGCAGGGAATCGGCGACCGCGCCGTGCAGGCCGCCACCGGTGCGGAGCTCGTTCGGATCGATCGGCATCGCGGCGTCCCCTCGTGCGCGGGAGTGTAGCGCCGACGCGTTCCCGCGGCGGTTGATGCCGGCGAATGGCAGGAACCGGTGCCGTGTTCCGTTGCGACCAGCAGGATCGGCGTTGCCGGCCCGCTCTCCGATCGACATGAGGAAGATCCCGATGAGAATCCGTCCCGCACCGCGCATGCCGGCATCCGACCATCGCCGGCGCTGGCCCCTCAACAGCGCCGCTTCGTCATTGGCGTTCGCGCTGCTCTGCGCCGCGAGCGCCCCTGCAGCACAGGAATGCACGGCGGTTCCGGCCGGCCTGGCGTACTGGCTGGCCGCGGACGGCGACCACGACGACCAGGCTGGCTACCACCATGGCACTCCGATCGCGGGCGACGTCGCCTTTGTCGAAGGCCGCGTCGGCCTGGCCCTGCAGTTCGGCGACGCGGACGCGGGCATCGTGACCGATACCGACCCGCCCGTGATGGCCGCGATCGCCGACACGTTTTCGTACGAGTTCTGGGTGCGCCCGGACGCAACGACGCCCGACTGCCCGGAATCCCGGGAAGGCAACTGTTCCGGCACGCCGCAGCGCTTCGCCGTGTTCCCGACCCACGGCGGCAGCGACGGCACCATCGCCGGCATCGGCCTCGTGATCGGTACCAACGCGATCTGCGTCGCCGAGCATGCCGCGTTCCACCTGCCCTGCCTGCTGCGGCACGAGGTGGCCATCAGCGACTGGACGCACGTCGCGGTCGTCGTCGAGGCGCGGCAGCCGCGGCTCTATCTGGACGGCCAGCTGGTCCGGGTCGGGCTCGTCAGCCTGCGCGAGCACGTCCATCCGAGCTGGCACCTGATCGGGACCGGGTCGACGCTCGGTCGTTTCCACGGTGCGCTCGACGAGCTGTCGCTGTACGACCGCGCGCTCGGCGATGCGGAGATCGCGGCGCTGTACGAGGCGGGCGCTTCGGGCAAGTGCCGCGCGGCGTGCGGCGGCGGCAACGTCGGCGCAACCGATGATCGGTGGGATGGCGCGCGCGGGGGCAAGGTGACCGCGAGCAGCCCGATGCACCACACCGGCGGCACGATCGACTCGTTCGCTGCCGACAGCTTCGGTACGCAGTCCAGCGGTGCGGTAGAGCCCGGCATCACGATCTTCCGCGACCTCGCGCCGGACGGCACCCTGCATTTCCTCGAATGGTCCACCCCGCAGCCGTTCGAGCTGCGCGGTTTCCGCTTGCATGCAGCGCACGACGCGGTGCCGCTGCAACGTGCGTTTCGCGAGTTCCGACTGCTCGCGCGCGAACCGGGCGGCTCGTACGCCACGCTCTATGCAAGCCGGCTCCTGCTTCCGTACGGCGCAGACGGCAGCGTGCTGTCCAACAGCCGCGACCTGCTGCGCTGCCCCGCCGTGCGCCCGACCAGCGCGCGGGAGTTCCGCGCCGAATTCACGCAACACGGCGATTTCCCGGGCGGCCCGCGCGTGATCGAACTCGATGGTTTCGGTCCGGACCGGATCTTCGCGGATGGTTTCGATCCGGACCGGTAGGGTGGAACACCGCGGACGCTGGTTGCGGATTTCGCGCGCGGTCGTGTGCGCGCGCGTTGCAGCGCACGCACGATGCATCCGGCGCGCCGCGCGGAACGCGCAGGCAGGTCTCGCCGCTGCGCGGCGGCGTGGGGCCCTACAACGGCGCGAGGTTCGCGTAGGCGAGAACGAGCCGCTTGCGGCCGGCGTCGGCGAAATTGACTTCGACCAGCGTGTGCGCGCCCGCGCCTTCGTAGGACAGCACGATGCCTTCGCCGAAGCTCGCATGCGACACGCGCTGGCCGAGCTTGAACGGCGTCGTCGCCTCGGCCAGCGTCGCGCGACCCGCGAACGCGGGGCGGCTGACCTGCACGCGCGGGCGCACCTCGCGCAGCAGCGCCGGCGGAATCTCTGCGAGGAAGCGCGATGGACGCGCATAGCTTTCGGAACCGTGCATGCGCCGCGATTCCGCGCAGGTCAGCACGAGGCATACGCGCGCGCGCGTGATCCCGACGTAGGCGAGCCGGCGCTCCTCCTCGAGCCGTCCGGGTTCCTCGGTCGACTTCTGGCTCGGGAACAGGCCGTCTTCCATGCCGACCAGGAACACGTTCGGGAACTCGAGGCCCTTGGCCGAGTGCAGTGTCATCAGCTGCACGCAGTCCTGCCACGCCTCGCCCTGGCCCTCGCCGGCTTCGAGCGCCGCGTGCGCGAGGAACGCCGCGAGTTCGGTCAGGCCCGCCTCGAGGTCCTCGGGCGTGCGGCGGAAGCGCGCCGCGACGTTCGCGAGCTCGTCGAGGTTCTCGACGCGCGACTCCGCGCTGCCGCGGCTGTCCTTCTCGTAGTACTCGCGCAGGCCCGAGCGCGCGATCGCATGCTCGACCTTTTCGGCCATCGCGAGCGACGCCGCCTCCTGTTCGACCGCGTCGGTGTCGTGGCCCGCGCGGCAGTCGTGCGCGAGCGCCTCGACCAGTTCGAGGAACGTGCGCAACGCGTTCTTCGCGCGCGAGGCGAGCATGCCGGCGCCGAGTTCGGCCAGCGCCGCTTCCCACAGCGAGGCATCGTCGCGGCGGCCGCGCTGGCGCAGCAGGTCGAGCGCGCGGTCGCCGATGCCGCGCGGCGGCGTGTTGACCGCGCGTTCGAACGCCGCGTCG
>DAIOWG010000322.1:0-3446 GCA_036758645.1 Dokdonella sp.
CGCCGGCCGGCCTGCGGCCGTCCAGCCTACAGGTCGCTAAGGCCTTCGGCGACGCCGTCGGCGCCGACGCGCAGCAGCTTCAAGGTATTGGTGCCGCCGAGTTGCCCGGTGTGGTCGCCGTTGGTCACGATCACGCGTTCGTCGACGAGCAGCATGCCGAGGCCGAACAGGTGGCGGATCGCCTCGCGCGCGGCCTGGGTCGGGCCGACGCCCTGCGCATCGAATTCCACCGGGTGCACATCGCGGTAGAGCAGCATGCGCCGGCGCGCGGCCGCGTTGCGCGAGAGCGCGTAGATCGGCACCGCCGAACGGTAGCGCGACAGCCACTGCGCGGTACCGCCGCTCTCGGTCAGCGCGACGATCGCGCGCACGCCGACCTGGTCGGCGAGGAACATCGCGGCAAGCGCGATCGCCTGGTCGGTGCGATCGAGCCGGTGCGTGCCCGGCGAAAGGTCTTCGGTCGGCTCGAACTGTCGCTCGGCGCCGAGGCACACGCGCCGCATCGCGGCCACGGCCTTGTCCGGATGCCGGCCCGCCGCGGTTTCCTGCGACAGCATCACCGCGTCGGTGCCGTCGATCACCGCGTTCGCGACATCGAGCACCTCGGCGCGCGTCGGGATCGGCGAATCGACCATCGACTGCATCATCTGCGTCGCGGTGATCACGACGCGGCTCTGCTCGAGCGCCTCGCGGATGATCTTCTTCTGCAGTCCAGGCAGCTCCGCGTCGCCGATCTCGACGCCGAGGTCGCCGCGCGCGACCATCACCGCGTCCGACACCTCGAGGATCTCGGCGAGATTCTCGATCGCCTCGGCGCGCTCGATCTTCGCGACCAGCGCCGCCGATCCGCCCGCTTCGCGCAGGAGCGCGCGCGCCTGTTCGACGTCCTGCGCGGTCTTCACGAACGACACCGCGAGGAAATCGGCTTCGAGTTCGGCCGTGAGCCGGATGTCCGCGCGATCCTTGTCCGACAGCGCGGCGACCGTGAGGCCGCCACCGAGGCGATTGATGCCCTTGCGGTCGGACAGTCGCCCGCCCGCGAGCACGATGCAGCCCACTTCACGCTCGCGCACTTCGACCACCTCGAGCGCGATCAGGCCGTCATCGAGCAGCAGCACGTCGGCCGGTCGCAGGTCGCGCCAGAGGTCGTGGTAACTGACGCCGACACGCGTCGCGTCGCCGGCGGGTGCGTCTTCGCGGCAATCGAGCGTGAACGGCGCACCGGGTTCGAGTTCGACCGGGCCCGCGGCGAAGCGCTCGATGCGGATCTTCGGGCCCTGCAGGTCGGCGAGCACGGCGACCTCGCGGCCGAGTTCCGCCGCTGCCGCGCGCAATGCGCCCGCGCGCTTGCGATGGTCGTCCGCGGTCCCGTGCGAGAGGTTGAGGCGCACGACGTCGACACCCTCCGCGAGCAGGCGCTTGAGTGCGCCATTCGCGTCGGTGGCGGGCCCGAGCGTCGCGATGATCTTGGTGCGCCGCAGCTGCGGCGATGTGGAACCGGTTGCGGAAGGCATGCGCTAAGCTAGCACAAGCCTCTTGCAGGATCGCGCATGGCCACGCACGACGTTCGCAGGCTCGCTTTGTCCTCGTCGATCGCGCGTGCGCGCGGTTGGCTCGGCCTGCTCGCGTTCGGACTGCCGGTCGGCGTGGTCGCCGCGACGCTCGCGTTCGCGCTGCGCACCGAACCCGCGTTCGCGCGCGACGTCTCGTTGTGGGTGTTCGCAGGGGTGACGTTGTCGAGCGCGCTGATGTGGTGGTGGCTCGACACGCGCCTGCGCCGCGTCGGCGTCGTGATCGAGCGCGATCGCCTGCACGTGGACGGCGGCATCGGACGCCGGGACTTCGCGCTCGCGGAACTCGCGGCGGACGGCGTGCGCACGGTCGACCTGTCATCGCAACCGGAGCTGCGTCCGGTCATGCGTACCTGGGGCATCGGCTTGCCCGGCCTCTCCTCGGGCTGGTTCCGGCTGCGCAACGGCGACAAGGCGCTGTGCGTCCTGACCGACCGCGCGCGCACCAGCGTGCTGCGCGCGCGCGACGGCACGCGCATCCTGCTCTCGCTCGCCGACCCCGCGCGGCTGCGCGAGGCGGTGGACCGTGCTCGCCGTTGATGGACGGGCAAGCTGGCGCCGGCCCTCGGCCTGCGCCCAGGGCGAACGGAAACGAGCGCCGTTCGCGCAGGATCAGTGGTCCAACCTCACCGTTCGCGCCGGGTGCAGCGGCCACGCCCTGGCCGTTCGCGCCGAGCGCAGCGGCCGCAGGCCGCGGAGTCGAAGCGCAGGCGCCGCGAGAAAGCATCAGCGCAGCAACGCGTGCAAGGCCGGCGGATCGTCGGCGATGGCGTCCGCGCCCGCTGCGCGCAGTTCCTCGTCGCTGCCGAAGCCCCAGCGCACGCCGAGTGCGCGCACGCCATTCGCACGCGCGCCGTCGATGTCGAAATGGCGGTCGCCGACCATCACCGCGTCATCGGCGCGGCTGCCGAAGTCGCGCAGTGCACGCGCGATCATCGCGGCCTTCTCGCTGTCGCGGCTCGCGGCTTGCGCGGCGTACACGCTCTCGAAGCGGGCGCCGAACGGCAGGCTGCGCACGATCTTCTCGGCATAGAGGTCGGGCTTGGTGGTGACCACCGCGAGTCGGTCGCCGCGATCCGCGAGCGCTTCGACCACCTCGCCGATACCCGGGTAGACCTCGTGCTCTCGCCAGCCGACCGTGCTGAAGCGCTCGCGGTAGAGATCGACCGCGCGTTCGATCGCGACGAGGTCGTCGCCGAGCGCGAGCGGAAACGTCACGCGCAGCGGCGGCCCGATCCATGCGCGCAGCTCCTCGCGGGGTGGGCTCGGCGCGCCGAGTCGCTCGAGCGCGTAGCAGATCGAATTGACGATGCCCGCTTCGGAATCGATCAGGGTTCCGTCGAGGTCGAACAGGATCAGCGCCACATGCCCTCCCGCGGCTTCGGGCAACCCCGTTCGCCGCAACTGCGCGCCGAGCGCGCGAGGCGCTCCGGCCGCGCCTTCGTGCCGGCTCAGCCGCGTGCTTCGAGCGCCGCGACCGCCGGCAACTCGCGGCCTTCGAGGAACTCGAGGAACGCGCCGCCGCCGGTCGAGATGTAGGACACGCGGTCGGCGACGCCGTACTTCTCGATCGCCGCGAGCGTGTCGCCGCCGCCCGCGATCGAGAACGCGTGCGAATCGGCGATCGCGTGCGCGAGCACTTCGGTGCCCTTGCCGAAGGCGTCGAACTCGAACACCCCGACCGGTCCGTTCCAGACCACGGTGCCGGCCTTGCGGATCAGTTCGGCATAGCGCGCCGCGGTGTCCGGGCCGATGTCCAGGATCATGTCGTCCGCTCCGACCGCGTCCACCGGCTTGATCGTGGCCGGTGCATCGGCCTTGAACTCGGGTGCGACCACGACATCGGTCGGCACCGGAATGTCGGCACCGCGTGCC
>DAIOWG010000323.1:0-774 GCA_036758645.1 Dokdonella sp.
CACGTGTATCCGTCGACGACGCACCGCGTCGTCAATCCGCCCGGCGACGAAGCGCGCAAGCCGCGCTATTCGGTGCCGTTCTTCCTGCATCCCAACCCCGACTTCCTGATCGACGTGCTGCCTTCCTGCGTCGATGCGGGCAATCCGAACCGCTATCCGCAGGCGATCACCGCGCACGACTACCTGCTCGAGCGCCTGCGCGAGATCAAGCTGGCCTGAGCGCGCGATGCGCGGCGCGCCTGCGCATGCAGGCGCGCTTCGCGCCGCGCGGCCTGCGACGGTCGCCCGCGCTGCCTGGTTGATCGCCTGACATGATGCCTTCCGCGCCCCTGCCATCGCATTCGACGCGTTCCGCCGTTGCGGTCGCGGCGCTGGTGGTCAGCCTCCTGATCTGTGCTGCGTACTGGCCGGGCCTCGCAGGCGACTGGGGGCGCGACGACTACTTCCAGCTCGCATTCGCGCGCCTGCTCGAGTCGCCGTGGCCGCTGTTCGTGCAGGACCACTTCCCTGTGCCGGGATCGGTGTTCCGACCACTCGGCGTCGCCTCGATGTGGCTCGGCGCCCGGCTGTTCGGCAGCGACTACGCCGCGCATGCGGCATCCGACCTTGTGCTGCACGTCGCGGTCGCGCTCGCATTGTTCGCCTGGCTCGTGCGATCGGGCCTCGCGACCGTGCCCGCGGCGGTGCTCGGCACCGCGACGACTGCGCTCACGAGTGCCACCGCCCTCGCGACGTCGTTCGCGATCGGCATAGCGTCGTGTAGGGCAAGGATCT
>DAIOWG010000323.1:784-3405 GCA_036758645.1 Dokdonella sp.
CGACCGTGCCCGCGGCGCTCGCGAGCCTGCTGTTCGGCGTGCATCCGCTCGCGATCGGCACCGCGCTCTGGTGGTCGGCGCGCTTCGACCTGCTCGCGACGCTGTTCGGCCTGCTCGCGCTGCTCGCGGCGACCGTCCATCGCGAGCGCCCGCGCGCGGCCACGCTCGCGTGCACGCTGGCTGCAACGCTCGCGGCATTGCTGTCGAAGGAGACCGGTGTCGCGGTGGTCGTCGCGGTCATCGTGCTGTGGCTCCGGCATGCGTGGTCGGTACCGGCGTGGCGCGTGGCGGGTCTGAACGGGGTTGCATGGATGATCGCGTGCGTCGGCGCGTGGTTCGCGTGGCGCGCGGCGGTGCTCGGCACCGCGACGACTGCGCTCACGGGTGCCACCGCCCTCGCGACGACGTTCGTGGACGGAACGCTCGAATGGCTCGGCAATGCGGCCGGCTACTTTTCCTACTGGACGCGGCTGACGCTGCCGGCGCGCGTGGCCTCGCTCGCGGCCATGTTCGCGCTCGTCGCAGCGCTCACGATGCGCGTGCGCGCGGGTGGCCCGTCGCGACGCGACGCCGGCTGGGTCGCCTGCGCACTCTGCCTCGTGCTGATGCCGGTGCTGCTGCAGGCGCCGGTCGCCGCGCTCAATGCGGCGCCGCTGTCGGCGGCGGAGTCCGCGGTGCAGTCGGCGATGCAGTCTCGGCTGTATTACCTCGGCATGGTGGGGCTCGCGGCGCTCGGCGGTGCACTGCTCGACTGGATCTGGCGCGCGCGATCGAACCTCGCGCGCGTGCTCGCGCTCTGCACGGCGCTGCCGCTGCTCGCGGCCTGGGCGTTCGCATCGCACGCGCAGGCCGATCGGTTCGCACGCAGGAGCGTGGCGATCGCGCACGTCGCGCATGTGGCCAGCGATCGTGTCGCGGGGCTCGACTTGCAATCGGAGCATTGTCACGTGATCGTGCACGGCTTCGGCCAGCCGGCGGAATGGGGCGGCTATGTCTCGGTCGACTCGGCGGTCAAGGCGCTCGCGCCCGATCCCGCGCGGATCGCCCATTGCTGGTTCCATGGCGAGCAGCCGACCTGGTTCCATCTGCTGGCCGCGCCTCTCGACGAGCGCGCCGCAGCGCCGTTCGCCGCGCTCGCGCTCGACGGCGTGCAGCTGCCCTGGCGAGAAGTCGGCGGCGTCGTGATCGCCTACCTCGACGCGCAGCCGATCGACGCCGCCAGGCTGCGGCAGATGCGCGTGCTGCACCTCCATGCAACGGGCGACGAACCATCGCGGCCGATATCGAGTGGCGCCGATTCGCCTGCGCGCGGCGAGGCGCCAGGAGGCTGAGCCGCGGCGGCAGGTCGCAGCGTTCGCGGTTGTTACCCTGCCCGGGCGCGGCTATCCTTGCGCGCCTTTTCGAACGAACGGGATCGCGATGCGTCGCCCGCTGGTCGCTGGAAACTGGAAGATGCACGGTTCGCGCGCGGTCGCGCGTGACCTCGTCGCGGGCGTGGCCGCAGGCCTGCCGTCCGGCATCGACGTGGTCGTGCTGCCTCCATTTCCGTACCTCGATGCGCTGGTCGCCGCGCACGCGGCGGCGGCGATCGGATTCGGCGCGCAGGACCTCAGCGAGCATGCGCAGGGCGCCTACACCGGCGAGGTGTCCGGCGCGATGCTCAAGGACATCGGCTGCGGCTACGTGCTGGCCGGCCACTCGGAGCGGCGCCAGTACCATGCCGAGTCCGATGCGCAGGTCGCGGCGAAATTCGTCGCGGCGCAGGCCGCCGGACTGGTGCCGATCCTTTGCGTCGGCGAAACGCTGGCCGAACGCGAGGACGGCGCGACCGAAGCCGTGATCGCGCGCCAGCTCGGAGCGGTGATCGAGCGCGCGGGCGTCACCGCGTTCGCGAGCGCGGTCGTGGCGTATGAACCGGTCTGGGCGATCGGAACCGGCCGCACCGCGTCGCCGGATCAGGCGCAGGACGTGCACGCGTTCATGCGTGGCATATTCGCGGGACGGGATGCTACAATCGCCAGCTCGCTGCGGCTGTTGTACGGCGGCAGCGTCAAACCCGCCAACGCGGCCGAGTTGTTCGGCCGGCCCGACGTGGACGGCGGATTGATCGGCGGCGCATCGCTGGTGGTCGAGGATTTCCTCGCCATCTGCGCAGCCGCCGGAACCTGAAGAGTCAACCATGCTGTCCATTGTCGCCAACGTCTTCTACATCCTGATCGCGATCGCCATGGTGGTCCTGATCCTGCTTCAGCGCGGTGCAGGCGCGAATGCGGGTTCGGGCTTCGGTGGCGGCGCATCGGCGACCGTCTTCGGTGCGCGCGGCTCGGCCAATTTCCTGTCGCGCAGCACGGCGGTCCTCGCTGGTTTGTTCTTCCTGCTCAGCCTCGGCATGGGCATGTTCCTGTCTCGACCCGGCGTCAGCACGGCGCCGGTCGACGACCTTGGCGTGATGTCCGGCGTTGCGGTTCCGGCCGCGGCTCCTGCATCGGTGGACGGGGTTCCGCAACCTGCGGCGTCGGCGGATACGCCGGCACCGGCGGTCGCGCCCGCACCCGATCCGGCCGCACCGGCGACCAACGCGGTCGAGCCAACCGGCGGGATGACGATCCTGGCGGTGTGCG
>DAIOWG010000324.1:0-3358 GCA_036758645.1 Dokdonella sp.
ACACGTCGGGGTCCCGCGTTGCGCAGGGTGGGTCGCAGCGCCGAAGGCGCGAGACCCACCGACCCACGCTCGGAGCCCCACGGCGCCAAGGCGTCTCCGTTGCGGCGTGCGGTCAACTCACGAGGCGCAACGTGAACGGATAGCGGTACGCGGTGCCTTCGTGCGCCTTGATCGCGGCGACGATCGTGAGCACGATCCACGCGACGCAGAGCAGTGCGCCGACCGGCCAGGTCAGCACCACGCCGATGCCGAACGTGATGATCGTGAGGATCACGAGCCCGGCGAACACGATCGCGAGGGTGATGTTGAAATTCAGCGCTTCCCTGGCCTGGTCGGCCGCGAACGGCATCGTGTCGCGCTTCACCAGCCACACGATCAGCGGTCCGAGCACGCAGCCGATCACCGTGACGAACGCGCTGAATGCCGACAGGTGGGCGATCATCGCCCAGGTGCGTTCTTCGCTCGATTGCGTGACCGGCAGCGGTGCTTCGGGCTGCGGGGTGACGGTGTCGTTCTCGTTCATGGCGATCCTCCTTCGGATGGCGCGACCACGATCGCGCCCTGCACGGCGCAGGTCAACCGCTGGAAGTCACCCCGACTTCCCGCATGCACCGCGCGTTCATGCGCGGCGCGATCGGCGCAGCGTCGCGCGCGCTCAGCCTTCGCCCGCGATCGCCATGCGTTCGAGCAGGATCGAACCGGTCAGGATGTGCGAGCGCGGATCGACGTCGGAGCCGATCGCGACGACGTTGCGGTACATCTCGCGCAGGTTGCCCGCGATCGTGATCTCCTCGACCGGATGCACGATCTCGCCGCGCTCGACCCAGAAACCGCTGGCGCCACGCGAGTAGTCGCCGGTCACGAGCGAGACACCCTGCCCCATGAGTTCGGTGACCAGGAGGCCCGTGCCCATTGCCTTCATCAACGCGCGCAAGTCCTGCGTCCCCGGTTGCACGACGATGTTCTGCACGCCGCCCGCATTGCCGGTCGAACGGAGCCCGAGCTTGCGCGCGGAATAGCTGCCGAGGATGTAGCGAGCGAGCACGCCGTCCCGCACGAGGTCGGAATCCCGCGTCGCGACGCCCTCCGAATCGAATGCGGTCGAGCCGTGCCCGCGCAGGAGGTGGGGGCGCTCGACGATCTGCATCCACGACGGAAACACCGGATGCCCGAGCTGGTCGAGCAGGAAGCTCGCGCGCCGGTACAACGCGCCCCCGCTCGCTGCAGAGAGGAAATGCCCGACCAGGCTGCGCGCCACCTCCGGCACGAACAGCACCGGGCATTCGCGCGTGCCGAGGCTTCGCGCGCCAAGCCGGGCGAGCGTGCGTTCGGCCGCCTTGCGCCCGATCGACGCGGCATCGGTGAAATCGCCGGCGTGGCGCACGGCGTCGTACCAGTAATCGCGCTGCATGCCGCCCGCATCCTCGGCGATCAACGCGACCGACAGCGAATGGCTGGTCGAGCGTTCCGTGCCGAGGAAGCCGAGCGAATTCGCGTAGGCGGTCAGCGAGGCGCCGACCTGCACCGCCGCGCCGTCCGAGTTGTCGATGCGCGCATCGAAGCCGCGCCCGGCGTCCTCGATTTCGATGCCGAGCCGGATCGCTTCCTCGGGCGTGATGTCCCAGGGGTGCCAGAGATCGAGGTCGGGGATTTCCGTGGCGAGGAGTTCCGCTTCGGCAAGGCCGTTGGCCGGATCCTCTTCGGTATGGCGCGCGATCGCGCAGGCATGCTCGACCGTGAGTTCGATCGACTTCGGATCGAGGTCGGCCGTGTTGGCCGAGCCCTTGCGTCGGCCGAAGTACACCGTGAGCGCGACGCCACGGTCGCGCGTGTGCTCCACCGTCTCCACTTCGCCGAGGCGCACGCCGACGCTGAGGCCGAGGTCGATGCTGGCCGCGACGTCGGCCTCGCTCGCGCCCTTCGCGCGCGCGAGCCGGATCACGTCCGCGGCGATCGCGGCGAGTCGGTCGAGGTCGGCGGAACTGGTATCTTTGTCGGTCACGATGGCAGTCACTGCTGTTCTTCCCGGTATCCGCTGATGCACGACCCGTACGACGACGGTCCGCCTGATGGACGGCTGGAACCCAGCCGCAGCCAGTTGCGCCGCGAGGCGCTCGATGTCTTCAAGCTGGCCGAAGCGCTCGCGGCATCGAGCGAGGCCCAGCTTGCGCGCGTCCCGCTCGAGGATGAACTGCGCGAAGAAGTGCGACGCACGCGCGCGACCACTTCGCATATCGCGCGCAAGCGCCAGACGCAGTTCCTGGCCAAGCAGATGCGCAAGCTCGATGCGGACGCGATCGAAGCGATCCGGACCGCGCTCGGCACCGATCGCGACAAGGCGCACCGCGAAACGGCCGCCATGCACCGCGTCGAAACCTGGCGCGAGCGGCTGATCACGGAAGGCGACGAGGCACTGGCCGAGCTGCTCTCGCTGCGCCCCGGCGCCGACCGCCAGCACCTGCGCCAGCTTGCACGCAATGCGCTGGCCGAGCGCAAGGCCGACAAGCCGCCGCACGCATTCCGCGAGCTGTTCCGCGAACTGCGCGGCCTGTTCGACGCCGACACCTGACCGGCGCCGCCGCGGCGCCGCGACGCGTGATGCGCGGGCTCGCGCCCCGCACGGTCGCCGCGCCCTGCGCCAGCTCCGCCAATCCGCCGCGCATGTGCGCGCACGTCAGACCGCCGTCCCGCCCACCGTCATCGCATCGATGCGCAAGGTCGGCTGGCCGACGCCGACCGGCACGCTCTGCCCGTCCTTGCCGCACACGCCGACGCCTTCGTCGAGTTCGAGGTCGTTGCCGATCATCGACACGCGCTTGAGCACTTCCGCACCCGAGCCGATCAAGGTCGCGCCCTTGACCGGTCGCGTCACCTTGCCGTCCTCGATCAGGTAGGCCTCGCTCGCCGAGAACGTGAACTTGCCGTTGGTGATGTCGACCTGCCCGCCGCCGAAGTTCACCGCATACAGGCCGCGCTTGACCGATGCGATGATCTCGCCCGGATCGCGCTCGCCCGGCAGCATGTAGGTGTTGGTCATGCGCGGCATCGGCAGGTGCGCGAACGACTCGCGGCGGCCGTTGCCGGTCGCGGGCACGTTCATCAACGCCGAGTTCATGCGGTCCTGCATGTAGCCGCGCAGGATGCCGTCCTCGATCAGCACCGTGCGGTGCGTCGGATGGCCCTCGTCGTCGAGGTTGAGCGATCCGCGGCGATCCTGCATCGTGCCGTCGTCGACGACGGTCACGCCGGGCGCCGCCACGCGCTGCCCGATGCGACCCGAGAACGCGCTCGTGCCCTTGCGGTTGAAATCGCCTTCGAGCCCGTGGCCGATCGCCTCGTGCAGCAGGATGCCGGGCCA
>DAIOWG010000325.1:0-3288 GCA_036758645.1 Dokdonella sp.
CGCGCGCGCAAGGCATCCAGCGGCGACGGCGGCCACGGATCGCGGGGGTCCTCGCGCGCTGCGGATGGCGCAGCGGCGGGGTTGACCACATGCAGGTGATCGAGCACGACGACGCGCAGGCCCGCAGCGTCGACGCGATCGCGCCGCACGACCGCATCGGCGCCGACGAGGGCGAGGCGCGTACCGTGCCAGGCCGAGCACGCGGGCCAGGCAGTCACGAGCGATCCGGGGTCATCGATGATCGCGCGGTCCGAGAACGCGAAACACAGAGCATCGATGCGGGCGTCGTCCGTGCGCATGCCGGGTCGCAACGGACTGCGTGCCGAATCATCCAGCGGGAGCGCGCCGAGTACACCGGGACATTCGAGCGCGCGCAGCAGGCGCTCGCAGGCGAACGCGGGCAGGTCGGCATCGGCGCGCACGAGCATGATCGGCTCGCCGGGCCAGCGTGCCGCGGCCGCGCACAACACCGCGTGCGCGTCGTCCGCATCGGGCATGGCAGCGACCAGGTCCGCATCGGGCCACGCGAACGCGTCCGCGCAGGCGCCGAACAGTGCGCAACGGGCCTGCGTCGGCAGTCGCGCGCGCAACGCGGCGAGTCGGCCCGCCGCCACCGGTCGCGCGCCATGCACGCAGACGCGCACGCGCGTCGCATGGGTTGCCGTTCCGCCACCATCGGGCGCAGGGGCGGCGAACGGACTGGCGTGCATCACGTCTCCGGGACTCGGCGGGGGCCGGTGTGGGGCGCGATTATCGCCGATCGGCTACTCGGCGCGGGCGCCGGGGGAGCGGGCGTCGCTGCGGTCTGGACACGGCCCTTGCGCTGCGGCCGCTTCGCCGGCGCGGCAATCGTACGCGACGAAGGTCGATCCTGTTCCCGTTGCGCATTCCCGGCTCTGCATCGCTCGCGGCCGCACCGGCACGCCGCTACACTCGCGGGCAGCCCGCCACGACCGTCGCGTCCCGGTACCGCTTGTCCTTCCTGTCCAGTTCGCTCCGCGCATTGCACGCCCTCTGGCGTTTCGTGCGCATCCCGGTCCTGCTCGCCTGTGGTGTCGCGATCGGGTTCGTGCTGCCCTATGCGGTCTACCTCGACCACGAGGTGCGCGCCCGGTTCGACGACCTCTCGTGGGAGAACCCGGGCCGCGTCTACGCGCGCCCGCTGGAACTCGCGCGCGGGATGCCGATGAACGCGGGCGCGCTGGCGATCGAACTCGCGGCTGCTCGCTACGTCGAGGACGCGGCGGCCGCGCGTCCCGGCACCTGGCAGCGTGACGGCGAGCGCTACGTGATCTCGCGGCGTTCGTTCGTCTACCTCGACGGGCGCGAGCGCGAGCGGCGCATCGCGGTGACGCTCTCGAAGGGGCGCCTCGCCGCGCTGGCCGACGCCGATACCCGCGCGCCGCTCGAGCGCGTGCGGCTCGAGCCCGCGCGCATCGCGACGCTGTACGGCAGCCAGCAGGAAGATCGCCGCTTCATCGCGCTCGGCGAGGCGCCGCCACTTCTCGTTGCGGGGCTGCAAGCGGTCGAGGATCGCGACTTCAAGCATCACCACGGCATCGACGCGGGCTCCATCCTGCGCGCAGCCTGGGCCAACCTTTCGGCCGGTCGCGTGGTGCAGGGGGGGTCAACGCTGACCCAGCAGCTGGTCAAGAACCTGTTCCTCGATCGCGGCCGGAGTTTCGTGCGCAAGGGCAACGAGGCGCTGATCGCCTTGCTGATCGAAGCGCGCTACGAAAAGCGCCGCATCCTCGAGGCCTACATCAACGAAGTGTTCCTCGGCCAGCAAGGCGGCCAGGCCGTGCACGGATTCGCGGCCGCGAGCGAGTTCTATTTCGGCCGCGACGTGCGCGCGCTCGGCGCGGCCGACATCGCGCTGCTGGTCGGCATGGTGCAGGGGCCGAGCCTGTACGATCCGCGCCGCAATCCCGACGGCGCGCTGGCGCGGCGCAACCGCGTGCTCGGGCAGTTCCGCGAGACCGGCCTCATCGACGCCGCGACCGACGATGCCGCGCGCAGGCAACCGCTCGGCACGGCCGCGAAGGCGACGCTCGCGCGCGATCGTTATCCGGCATTCCTCGAACTGGTGCGGCGGCAGTTGCGCGAAGACTGGCCCGATGCGGAACTCGCGAGCGCAGGGCTCGCGATCCACACCACCTTGTCGCCGTCGGCGCAGGCGCTCGGCGAACAGGCGATCGAACAGGCGCTCGCGGGAATCGGCAAGCGCGCCGACGCAGTCGAGGCCGCGCTGGTCGTCACGGGTGCGCGCGACGGCGAAGTGCTCGCCGTGATCGGCGGACGCGACGTCGACGCACGCGGCTTCAACCGCGCGCTCGATGCGACGCGGCCGATCGGTTCGCTGGTCAAGCCGTTCGTGAACCTCGTCGCGCTGGCGCAACCGCAGCGCTATTCGCTCGCGACGCTCGTGCTGGACGCCCCGGTCGACATGGCGCAGCGCGACGGTTCGCGCTGGCGTCCGCAGAACGACGACCGCGAGGTGCACGGCCAGGTCCTGCTCGTCGACGCGTTGGTCAACAGCTGGAACCTCGCGACGGTGCACCTCGGCCTGCGCATCGGCGTCGATCGCGTGCGCGGTTTCCTCGAATCGTTCCGGCTCGGCCGCGCGATCAATCCGAATCCCTCGATGCTGCTCGGCGCGGTCGAACTCGCGCCGTTCGACGTCGCCCGGCTTTACCAGTACCTCGCTGCGGACGGCCACGCACTGCCACTGCGAGCGGTGCGCGGCCTGCTCGATGCGCAGGGTCGGCCATTGTCGCGCTACGGCGTCAAGCCGGGCGCTGGCGACTACGCCGGCGCGGCGAGGCTCGTGACCTGGGCCATGCAGCAGGTGGCCGCCACCGGCACGGCGCGCGCGATCGACGCGGCGGGCCTCGGCTGGCTGCACGCCGCGGGCAAGACCGGTACCAGCGACACCCAGCGTGATTCATGGTTCGCGGGATTCACCGGCGACACGCTCGCGGTCGCCTGGGTCGGTCGCGACGACAACCAGCCGACGCCGCTGTTCGGGTCGACCGGTGCGCTGCGCGTCTGGATCGAACTGATGCGCCGGCTGCCGACCGCGCCGCTCGAAGCTTCACGCGAGGGACTCGAGTTCGCCTGGATCGCGCTCGTCGACGTGAGCCACGTGGCGTCCACCGCGAGCGTGGGCCCGTCGTACACGAGCGGCGCGGGTGGCTGCGAGCCGTCGTAGAGCTGGCCGTTGGAGCACGACACCGTGCCGAGGTTGCCGGCGACGTCCACCGCGCGCACGCAGGTGTAGTAGGTCGT
>DAIOWG010000326.1:0-2836 GCA_036758645.1 Dokdonella sp.
CCGCACGCGTGCCCGGCCAGGCGCGCGACCGGCTGTTCCAGCGGGTGATCGGCTCGCCCGATCCCTACGGCAAGCAGACCGACGGCATGGGCGGGGCGACCTCGAGCACGAGCAAGGTCGTGATCATCGGCAAGGCGAGCATGCCGGATCACGACGTCGACTACCTCTATGGCCAGGTGCCGATCGATGGCGACTTCATCGACTGGAGCGGCAACTGCGGCAACCTTTCGTCGGCGGTCGGGCCGTTCGCGATCGCGCAGGGGCTGCTCGATCCCGCGCGCGTGCCGCGCGACGGAAGCTGCACGGTGCGCATCTGGCAGGCCAACATCGGCAAGACGATCCTCGCGCACGTGCCGATGCGCGCGGGGGACGTGCAGGAGGCCGGCGACTTCGAGCTCGACGGCGTGACGTTCCCGGCCGCCGAAATCGCGCTCGAGTTCCTCGATCCCGCCGACGCGGGCGAGGACGGCGGCGCGATGTTCCCGACCGGCCGCGTCGTCGACGAACTCGAGGTTCCGGGCTTGGGTCGTTTCGATGCGACGCTCATCGACGCAGGCGTGCCGATGGTGTTCGTCGACGCGACCGCGCTCGGCTTCGACGGCACCGAACTGCAGCGCGTGGTGAACGAGGACCCGGCGGCACTCGCGAAACTCGAGGCGCTGCGCGTCGCGGGCGCGGTGCGCATGGGGCTCGTGCCCGACGCGGCTGCGGCTGCCCGGCGCCCGTTGACCCCGAAAATCGCGTTCGTCGCGCCGCCGAAGGACTACCTCGCCTCGAGCGGCAAGCCGGTGCGGGCAGCCGAGATCGACCTGCTCGCGCGAGCGGTCTCGATGGGCAAGCTCCACCACGCGATGATGGGGACCGCATCGGTCGCGATCGCGACCGCGGCCGCGGTGCCTGGCACGCTCGTGAATCGCGCGGCCGGCGGTGGCACGCGCGAAGCGATCCGTTTCGGCCACCCCTCGGGCACCCTGCGCGTCGGGGCCGAAGTGGCGCAGCGCGAAGGCCAGTGGGTCGCGACGCGCGCCGTGATGTCGCGCTCCGCGCGCGTGCTGATGGACGGCTCGGTGCGCGTTCCGGCCGAGGCGCTCGCGCGCAGCGAGTGAATCCGCGCGCTCGCATCGCGCGCGGCTTGGGAACAGACTGGGCAGGCGGCCGCGCTCCGGGCGGCCGGAGAGGGCAGCCATGACCCTGCAAGCCACGCGCTCGGCCGCGCGGCCCGCGCCCGACGCATCGATGGTCGAGATCGCGGACTACGTCGTCGACTACCGCATCGATTCCGCCGAGGCCTGGGACACCGCGCGCTGGGTGCTGCTCGACTCGCTCGCCTGCGCGATGCTCGCGCTGAAGTTCCCCGAATGCGTGAAGCACCTCGGTCCGCTGGTGCCGGGCGCGACGCTCGCGGGCGGCGCGCGCGTCCCGGGCACTGCGCACGAACTCGACCCCGCGCAGGCCGCCTACAACATCGGCGTGCTCGTGCGCTGGCTCGATTTCAACGACACCTGGCTCGCGGCGGAATGGGGACATCCTTCCGACAACCTCGGCACCCTCCTCGCGCTCGCCGACTGGCTCTCGCGCAAGGCCGAACGGGAGGGCGGCGCGGCGTTGACCGTGCGCGACGTGCTCGCGCTGTCGATCAAGGCGCACGAGATCCAGGGTTGCTACGCCTTGCAGAACGCGTTCAACCGGGTCGGACTGGACCACGTGATCCTCGTGCGGCTCGCCTCGACCGCGATCGCGACGCACATGCTCGGCGGCGGCAAGCACGAAATCGTGAACGCGATCAGCCATAGCTGGATCGACAACGGCGCGCTCCGCACTTACCGCCATGCGCCCAATGCCGGCCCGCGCAAGAGCTGGGCCGCAGGCGATGCGTGCCGGCGCGCGGTGATCCATGCGCTCAACGCGGTCAAGGGTTGCGTCGGTTATCCGTCGGCGCTGAGCGCGCGTACCTGGGGCTTCCAGGACGTCGCGTTCGGCGGCCAGCCATTCCGGTTCGAGCGCCCGTTCGGCAGCTACGTGATGGAGAACGTGCTGTTCAAGGTCAGCCATCCGGCCGAATTCCACGCGCAGACCGCGGTCGAATGCGCACTGCAGCTGCATCCGCTGGTCGCAGGTCGGCTCGACCGGATCGAGCGCATCGAGATCGGGACGCAGCAGGCGGGCCTGCGCATCATCGACAAGACCGGTCCGCTCGCGAACCCGGCCGATCGTGACCATTGCCTGCAGTACATGGTCGCGGTGCCGTTGATCTTCGGGCGCCTGGAGGCCGCGGATTACTCCGACGAGGCCGCGGCAGACCCGCGCATCGACGCCATGCGGGTGCGTATGGAGGTGCGGGAGGAGCCGCGCTTCACGCGCGACTACCTCGATCCCGACAAACGCGCGATCGGCAACGCCGTGCAGGTGTTTTTCCGGGACGGGAGTGCGACGCCCCGGGTCGAGGTCGACTACCCGATCGGGCACCGCCGACGCCGCCCGGAGGCCCTCCCGTTGCTCCGCGCCAAGGTCCGCGACGCGGTCAGGGCCCAGCTGCCACGCGCGCAAGCGCGCCGGATCGAAGAGGCGTGCGCGGATCCCGCGGCCCTGGATGCGATGCCGATCCACGGTTTCCTCGACTGGTTCGCACAATGAACTGACCCGTCCCTTAACGGCATCTTCACACCATGTTGGCCCGGGGAACCGGCCCGGCTACACTGCCGCGTCGCCAAGCCAAAGTGTTAAATGCCCGTTTCCCGCACGCAATTTTGGCGTAGACTTGGAAAGTGAGTGTCGGAACGAAGTGTGAGCGTCCAGCGGATCGGGCGGGCGCATGTCATTACCAAAACGAGAGAGG
>DAIOWG010000326.1:2846-3278 GCA_036758645.1 Dokdonella sp.
GCCCTTAGTGCGCTCATCGCCCTGGCGCTGGTCGGCGGCACCGCGGTCGCCAACGCCCAGAGCTGGTACATCGCCCCGCGCATCGGCGCGAACATTTCCGACAGCAGCCGCGAAACCGAGACCTCCGCATGGGGTGGCTTCGGCGTCGGCGTGTGGGTCAACCCGAACCTCGCGGTCGACTTCGAATACTCGATCAACAACGCCGAGTTCGACGGCGGTTCGTGGCGCGACGGCCACGAGTGGGAGAGCGTGGGCCTCGGCGTCAGCGCGCGCTGGTTCTTCGGTGACGAAGGTTCCCAGTGGCGTCCGTACATCATGGGCGGCGTCGGTGCGCTGCGCCACGCCGCGTACTCGGGCTACCTGCTCGCGGCCGAAGGCTACAACGAGAACGGCTGGGATCCGATGGCCACCCTCGGCGCGGGCGTCCAGTAC
>DAIOWG010000327.1:0-3224 GCA_036758645.1 Dokdonella sp.
GCGTCCCGCCGCCACCGCCGCGGCCGCACGCGTCTTCGCGGCGGCGATGTTGCCGGATGCGGCTTCGAGCCGCGCGTACAGCGCGAGCAATGCGGGTTCGTTCGGATCCTGCGCGAGCGCCGCGTCGAGCTTGTCTCGCGCCGCTTGATACTGGCGCGCGAGGAGCAACACGCCCGCTTCCTTGGCGAGCCGCAGGGAGCCGTCGTCGGCCGCCGCCGGCGCGCCGGTGGCCGCCGCGGCAGGCATCCCGATGCCGCCGAGACCGTAGGCGATCGGATCGGGCAGCACCGGCTCGACCGGACCGGCCTTCGCACGCGACTGCGCCGCCGCGGCGGCATCGCCCGCGGCGACCTGGGCTTCGGCAAGGCGCGCGTACACGCGCGTCGCCGCCGGCTCCAGCACGAGCGCGCGCTGGTAGCGCGTGATCGCCTCCGCATGGCGCTTCTGGCGCAGTGCGATGTCACCGAGCAGCGCCTGCGGATAGGCCTGGTCGGGGTGCTTCGCGACGTGCTCGGCGATCAGCTTGCGCGCGCCTTCGAGGTCGCCGTTGTCCATGCGCGAGCGCGCGACCGCGACGCGTGCGGGCAGGTAGTCGCCATCGAGCTGCAACGCGAGCTCGAAGTAGTTCTGCGCGACCGCACCGCGCTTCTGCTTCTGCGCGAGCACGCCGCGCGCATAGACCCAGCGGCCGTCGGCCGGCGCCAGCAGCGATGCGTTCTCGAGCGCGACGTCGGCTTCAGCATCGAAGCCGTTGCTCGCATACGCGGCGCCGAGCAAGGCATAGGCCTCCGCGAGCGCAGGCCCGATCAGCTCCTTGCGCTTGACGTCGAAGGTCGTGCGCGTGAGCCGGAGGTCCGCGGCTTTCGCGGCCGGCAGACGCGAGAGGTCCGGCGACGGCACCGGTTTGACCAGCGCTTCGGCGGACACCGCCGCACTGCCGGCGAGGCAGGCCAGCGCGAACACGAGGGCGGCAAAAAATCGGGTCGACATCGAGGCGGCACCGGAAAACAGGGGGCGAGCCGCGCAGTTTAGCGGCTCGCGACCCGGCACGCTGCGACCGCCTCGCGCCGGCGAAGTTCCGTTGCGAAGCGGACGCAGCGGGCCCTGGGGCCGCTCAGGCGCGACGCCACCGAGCGCGATCCTGCGCCCAGGCGCCGCAGCGCGGTGACGCCGGTCGAGTCTGGTAGATTCCGCCGACCCCACGGGAGTGCCCATGAGCGGATCGAGCCAGTTCCGGTTGCTGCGGCTGCGCCGCTTCGCGCCGTTCTTCGCGACCCAGGCGCTCGGCGCGTTCAACGACAACGCGTTCCGGCAGGCGATGATCGTGCTCGTCGCGTTCCACCTCGGCCTCGGCGATGCCGAGGTCGGCTTCTACTCGAACATCGCGCCGGCGCTGTTCATCCTGCCGTTCTTCCTGTTCTCGGCCAGCGCGGGGCAGCTTGCGGAAAAATACGAGAAGACGCGCCTGATCCGCTACGTGAAGCTGTTCGAGATCGCCGCGATGGCGCTCGCCGCTTACGGCTTCCACGCGAAGAACGTGCCGCTGCTGCTCGGCGTGCTGTTCCTGATGGGCCTGCATTCGACGATGTTCGGGCCGATCAAGTACGCGATCCTGCCGCAGGCGCTCAAGCGCGAGGAGCTGGTCGGCGGCAACGGCCTGGTCGAGATGGGCACCTCGCTCGCGATCCTGTTCGGCATGATCGCGGGCGGCTCGCTGATGGCGCTCGAAGGCCATGGCCCCACCGCGGCGTCGATGCTCGTGATCGCCACTGCCGTGATCGGATGGCTGGCATGCCGCGCGATCCCGCCGGCGCCTGCGACCGCGCCCGAGCTGCGCTTCAACTGGAATCCGTTCACCGAGACCTGGCGCGTGCTCGGCTTCGTCGTGCGCGACCGCACGGTGTTCAATTCGGTGCTCGGCATTTCGTGGTTCTGGTTCTTCGGCGGGGTCTTCACCGCGCAGTTGCCGAACTACACCAAGCTGTTCCTCGGCGGCGACGAGTCGGTCGCGATCCTCGTGCTCGCATTGTTCTCGGTCGGCGTCGGCATCGGCTCGCTGCTGTGCGAGCGCCTGTCGGGGCACAAGGTCGAGATCGGCCTGGTCCCGCTCGGGTCGATCGGGCTCAGCGTGTTCGGCATCGATCTCTACTTCGCCCAGTCCGGGCTCGCCACCGCGAGCGGCATCGACGCGTGGGGCTTCCTCGCAGCGCCTGGTCATTGGCGCATCGTGTTCGACATGACCCTGCTCGGGGTGTTCGCAGGCTTCTACATCGTGCCGCTGTTCGCGCTGGTGCAGAGCCGCACGCCGAGCCACGAGCTCTCACGCGTGATCGCTGGCAACAACATCATCAACGCGCTGTTCATGGTGGTCGCCGCGGGTTTCGGCCTCGGGCTCGGCGCGCTCGGGCTGTCGATCCCGCAGATCTTCCTCGCCACCGCGTTGCTCAACGTGGCGGTCGCGGCCTACATCTACACGCTGGTGCCCGAGTTCCTGATGCGGTTCCTGTCATGGATCCTCGTCAACACGCTGTACCGGATCGACACGCAGGGACTCGCGCGCATTCCCGAAGAAGGGCCCGCGCTGCTGGTGTGCAACCACGTGAGCTACATGGACGCACTGATCATCGGCGGCAGCGTGCGCCGGCCGGTGCGCTTCGTCATGTACTACAGGATCTTCAACATCCCGCTGCTGCGCTTCCTGTTCCGCACCGCCAAGGCGATCCCGATCGCGGGGCGCAAGGAGGACGCGGCGCTGCTCGAACGCGCGTTCGACGAAGTCGACCGCGCGCTCGCGGACGGCGAACTCGTCTGCCTGTTTCCCGAGGGCGGCCTCACGCGCGATGGCGAGATCGCGCCATTCCGCGGCGGCGTCGAACGCATCCTCGCGCGCCGGCCGGTACCGGTGATTCCGATCGCGCTGCGCGGCCTCTGGGGATCGATCTTCAGCCGTCGCGACAGCGCTTTGGGTCGTTCGCGATTGCCACGTCGGTTCCGCGCGCGCATCGGCCTCGCGGTCGGCGACGCGATTCCCGCCAGCGAAGCCGATGCCGCCCACCTCGAGCAACGGGTCCGGACGCTGCGCGGCGATCGACCCTGACCCGATCGCGGCGAACCGGTTTCCTGCGCGGATCGCCCACAAGGTGGGCGCCTACGGAGGATGGTTCCCGTAGGAGCGCACCCTGTGCGCGATCGCGGGAATCCGAATACCCGCGAACAACCGGTTT
>DAIOWG010000328.1:0-2148 GCA_036758645.1 Dokdonella sp.
TCTCGCCTGCGACGATCAGCCCGCTGCGCCCGCCGCGCAGTTCCGAGTCCGTCGCTTCGATGCGGCTGCCGCCGGTCGCAGAGAGGCTCAACGTGTCACCCTTGCATTCGACCGTGAAGCGCGTGTCGACGCTGCCGGCCATCACGCTCTTGACCCGACCCTGCGCGAGCGGCGTCGGCTGGCCGTCCTTGACCTTGACGATCAGCAGCACCGCGTCGCCGCGCGCGATGAAGCCGTAGAAGTTCTGCATGTCCTGTGCGCGGCACGCAACGCCACCCGCGCCGGCGCCGATGCCCGCGTAGAGGAACATGTCGGTTTCGATGCGCACGTTGTCGCCGCTGGCCTGGCGCGGCGCCGGCACCAGCCCGAAGGTGTCGTCCTTCACCGGCGTGAGCTGGTACTGCCCGCTGTCGGTGTAGATGCTGAAGCCGGCGTCGCTGTCGCGCGTGGCGGCGACATTGGGCCAGCCACTCGCGCTGTTGCTGAAGTCATCTTCCAGGACCTGCGTATCGGCCGCGGAAGTGGTCGCCGCGGAAGCGAGCAGTGCGGTCGCGAGGACCAGGCGTGGGGTATTCATCGGAGCTCCTGTGCGTCGGCTACGGTGCCGCGTCGATTCGCAGTACGCGATCACGCGGCGCTTCCTCCGGCACGGTGCACGCGTCGCGACGAACCGGAATCGCGACCGGCCGTCGCGGAGGATTCGGCGCGGTTCCACGTACACCTGCGAAGCCCATGACGAACGAATGCCGATGCCGAAACTTCTCGACATGCACCGCGCCTCCGGCCCGATCGACCACCGCAGGCCATTCTGGATCGGCGCGCTGCTGGCACCGTGGGCTGGACCGGTGGCGCTGACCCTGGCTGCATGGCTGCACGATGCGCTCGCGGGTTCGCAGACGATGCGCGGAAGCCAGGCGGTTGAGTTCCTCGCGTTCGCACTCGCCCTCGGCTTGCCGGTCGCCTACACCGGGATGCTCGCGTTCGGCCTGCCATTCGCGCTGTGGCTGCGCAGGCGCGGAGCGCTGGCGGCATCGCTGCTGTGTCTCGCCGGCATTCCGGCCGGGGCGATCGTGCTGCCGTTCGGCGTGCACGCACTGGATGCACGGATTGCGCTCGCGGCGCAGGTCGCCGCGGGCGCACTCGCCGGCGGCAGCGTCGCATTCGCCTTCAGCCTCGCCTGCGGGATCCGCTGGCGCCGGGTTCCATCGCCGGTCCGCGACGCAATCCAATGACGCGGCGCGACGTCTCGCCTATGCTCGGCCCATGCAGGCAGGCATCGACGACATCACGGGCTGGATCAGGGACTGGCAGGAGGGTGACGCCGCGGCGCGCGACCGCGTGTTCACGCGCCTGTACGGCGAGCTCAAGCGGCTCGCGGCAACGGTGCTGCGCAGCGAGTCCGGCCACGACACGCTGCAGCCGACCGCGCTGCTCAACGACGCCTTGATCAAGCTCGCCTGCGCCGCGCGTGCACCGGCAGCCGAGGATCGCGGCCATTTCGCGCGCATCGTCGCGCGCGCGATGCGCCAGGTGCTGGTCGATCGCGCGCGCCGCAAGCTCGCCGGGAAGCGCGGCAGCGGCGAGGCACCGCTGTCGCTGGAAGGACACGACGTCGCGCTGACCGCGAGCCCGGCCGAACTCGTCGCGCTCGACGATGCGCTGGCGGTGCTGTCCAAGCTCGATCCGCGCGCGGCGAGCGTGGTGGAACTGCGCGTGTTCGCCGGGCTCACGATCGAAGAGACCGCGCAGGCGCTCGGCATCCACCCGTCCGCAGTCAATCGCGAATGGGCGCACGCGAGCGCCTGGCTGAAGACGCAACTCGCGGCGCCCGCCTGACGGCGCGCGCCGCGCAGGCGGAGGGGGCATGGACGAACGCGAATACAAACGCCGCAAGGACGCCTTCCAGGCGTTGCTCGAACTCGACCCGGCCGCGCGCGAGCCGCGCCTGGCGGAGATCGCGTCAGACGATGCGGAGCTCGCCGATGCGCTGCGCCGGCAATTGCATGCGGCGGCGCAGACGCTGCCGCTGCTCGACCGCGTCGCCGCAGCGGCTGCGGTTCCGGAAATCGCGCACTACCACGTCCTGCGCGAACTGGACCCCGGCGGCATGCGCTGCGCGTGGCTGGCCGAGCGGCGCCTCGGCGATGC
>DAIOWG010000328.1:2158-3186 GCA_036758645.1 Dokdonella sp.
CGGCGATGCGGTGCAGCCCGTCGCGCTGAAGCGCATCCTGCATGGCGCCTGGACTGCGGAAGACGGCCGCCGCTTCGAGCGCGAGCGGCGCATCCTCGCGGGCCTCGCACATCCCAACATCGCCGCGCTCGTCGACGGCGGCACCGACGCCGACGGCGCGCCTTATCTCGCGACCGTGTACGTCGACGGCGAGCGCATCGACCGGCATGCCGAACGCGACAGGCTCGATGCGCAGGCGCGCGTGCGACTGGTCGCGAAGGTCGCGGCGGCGGTCGCCCACGCGCACCGCAGCCTCGTCGTGCACCGCGACCTCAAGCCCGCCAACATCCTGGTCGACCGCGAGGGCGAGCCGAAGCTGCTCGACTTCGGCATCGCGCGTCTGCTCGGCGAGGACGCGATCACGACCACCGGCGCCAGCCAGATGACGCTGCGCTACGCGGCGCCGGAACAGGTGCGCGGAGAGGCCGATCTGCACGGCGGCGCCAGCGACATCTACTCACTCGGCGTGCTGCTGTACGAACTGCTCGCAGGCGAATCGCCCTATGGCGCGTCGCGCGAGCAGGCGTCTCTGCTCGCGGCGGTCCTCGAGGCGACGCCGCCGCCGCCGTCGCGCGCGCGTCATCTCGGCGGAGTCGATGCCGACCTCGACGCGATCGTGCTGAAGGCGCTGCGCAAGAGGCCGCAGGAGCGCTACGAGAGCGCCGATGCATTCGCCGACGACCTCGCCCGATGGCTGCGTCGTGAACCGGTCGCGGCGCGCCTCGGAGAGCGCGGCTACCATGCGCGTGCATTCGTGCGCCGTCGCTGGCCGTGGATCGCGGCGGCCGCGCTGGTGCTGGCGCTGGTCGGATACCACGTCGCGACGCTCGACGCGCAACTGCGTCGCGTCGGCCTCGAGCGCGACAAGGCGCAGGCGCTGGCCGGCTACTTCGGCGAGTTGTTCAAGGAGGCGCGGCCCGCCGATACCGAGCGCGGCGAGATCAGTGCGCGCGAGCTGCTGGAACGCAGCGTCGAACGCTTGCGCAAGG
>DAIOWG010000329.1:0-3171 GCA_036758645.1 Dokdonella sp.
CTTTCCAGACCACGCGCCTGGACTTGCGGGAAAGCGCGAGCGGGCTGGCGCTCGAGGGCGTGCGCGGCGGCATCGACTGGGCGGCCGGGGGCGAACGGCCCGCGCAGTCTCTCGCCTGGAAGCGCGGGCGCGTCGGTGCGATCGAACTGCCCGCGGTGGCCGCGCGCTGGCAGTCGCGCGCGGGTGCCCTGCATCTGGTCGGTGACCTGCATGCGAAGCTGCTCGGCGGCAACCTGCATCTGGCGCGCAGCATGCTGGATCCGCTCGTGCAAGCGGATGGCGACCGCTTCGTGACCGACTTCGCGTTCGACCGCATCGGCCATGACAGTGCCGATGGAACCCTCGCGGCGGCAAACCTCGCCGCGCGCGGACAGCTGCGCATTTCCGGGACGCCCGCTGAGCCGCGCCTGCGCGCGAACGCGCGACTGCTCGGCGGCGAGGCGCTCGCGGGTGCGGTCTACGTCAAGTTGCCGGAAGCGGGCGTCGACATCGAACTCGATGCCTTGCGCGCCGACACGACTTGGCAGGTCGAACGCTTCGGCTGGCGCGATGCAGGCACGCTCGACTTCGATGCGCGCGCGCAGATCGAGCCCGGCTCGGACGCACCCTTGCGCGCGCTGCGCATCGACCTGCGCGAAGCTCGCCTGTCGAAGGCGGTCGAGCGCTATGCGCGCAGCTGGCTCGCGGCGAAGGGACAGGCCGGGCTGGTCGCCGACGGCTCGCTGTCGGGGCAGCTCGAGTTCGGCCACGATGGCCTGCATCGCCTCGTGTTCAACGCGAACGACGTCGGGATCACCGCTTCGGGCGGGAGCTGGGCGTTCAGGGGCGTGGACGGCGGCATCGACTGGGAAGGCGCTACGGGGCGCCCGCCGACGACGCTCGCCTGGCACTCCGGTGCGTTGTTCGGCATTCCGTTCGGCGGTGCGCACGCGCGCCTTCAATCGCTGGGCGGCACCATCACGCTGGCCCGGCCCATCGCGATCGACGTGCTCGGCGGCGAGCTCGAGTTCGAGCGTCTCTCGATGCAGCCGGGCTCGTCGCTCGGCGAACGCTACACCGCTTCGGTGTCGCTCGGCGGCATCGAGATGCCGCAGTTGTCCGCGGTGCTGGGCTGGCCGGTGTTCCCCGGCAAGCTCTCGGGCGGCATCCCGGAGGTCGTGTTCAGCGGCGACACGATCGCGCTGCACGGTGGCCTGGACCTCTATGTCTTCGATGGCCACCTCGGCCTCAACAGCCTCGTGCTCGAGCGGCCGTTCGGCGTCGCGCCTTCGCTCGGCGCGAACATCCACTTCGAGAATCTCGACCTCGAGCAGGTCACGAGCGCGTTCTCGTTCGGCGGCATGAGCGGCCGCCTGTTCGGCACGATCAACGACCTGCGCCTCGTCGACTGGAGCCCGGTCGCCTTCGATGCCTGGTTGCGCACGAAGGGCGGGGGGCGCATGAGCTACAAGGCCGTCGACGACCTGACTTCGATCGGCGGCGGCATGTCGGGCGGACTGCAGACGATGGCCTTGAAGCTGTTCGACACGTTCGGCTATCGGCAACTCGGCCTGCGTTGCCGCCTGCGCGAGCAGGTCTGCCTGATGGGCGGCATTGATCCGGTGCCGGCTGCCGCGGATTCACGCGGTGGCGGCTACACTATCGTCCAAGGATCCGGCGTGCCGCGCATCAGCATCGTCGGACACCGCCGCCAGGTCGACTGGCCCACGCTCGTGAGCCGTCTCGAGGAGGCGACGCGCGGGCAGGGACCGGTGGTCGAGTGAGCGGCGCGCGCCGACCGCCCCGTATTGCCAGAGGAGTCAATCATGCGCACGTTCATCGCCTGGATCACGCTGGCCATGGTGCTCGCACTGCCTGCGGCCTGCGTCACGATCAATGTGTACTTCCCGGAAGCGGCCGCCGAACAGGCCGCCGCGCAGTTCGTCGACAAGGTGCTCGGCGACGACGCGAGCGCTGCGCCCGCGCCGGAACCGGCGGCGCCGCCGCCGGGCGGATCGCCCGGCGCGATGCTGCTGGATCTGATCGTCCCGAGCGCGCATGCGCAGCAAGCGAACATCAACATCCAGACCCCGCAGATCCAGGCGATCCAGGCGCGCATGAAGCAGCGCTTCGACGGCACGCTCGCGCGCTGGTGCGACAGCGGCGCGGTCGGCTTCACGCGCGACGGCATGGTGGCCGTGCGCGACGCCGCCGCGGTGCCACTCGCCGAACGTGCCGCGATGAACGCGGCCGTCGCCGACGAGAACCGCGACCGCAAGGCCGTGTATCGCGAGATCGCGGTCGCCAACGGCCATCCCGAATGGGAGCCGCAGATCCGCGAGACCTTCTCCAGGCAGTGGATCCAGCAGGCACGATCGGGCTGGTATCATCAGGATGCCTCGGGTGCCTGGACGCGCAAGTAGCGCTCCGGTCGGCGCCGCGTACCCGGTTTCCATCGACTACCAGCGCCCGCCCCTCGGCGGGCGCTTCACTTTCCATGACGCAGATCCTAGAAGCCGACATCTTCGATCTTTCCCACGACGGCCGCGGCGTCGCGCGCATCGACGGCAAGACCGTGTTCATCGCAGGCGCGCTTCCGGGCGAGCGCGTGCGCGCACGCCGCACGCAACGGCACCGCAGCTTCGACGAAGCGAAGGTCGAGGAGATCCTCGTGCCCTCGCCGGATCGCGTCGAACCGCGCTGTCCGCATTTCGGGAACTGCGGTGGATGCGCTCTGCAGCACCTCCCCGCGGAGAAGCAGATCGAGGCCAAGCAGCGCGTGCTGGCCGAGAACTTCGAACGCATCGGCAAGGTGTCGCCGCAACGCTGGCTCGAGCCGCTGTCGGGCGAGCCCTGGGGCTACCGCCGCAAGGGTCGCCTGTCGGTGAAGTGGGTCGCCAAGAAGGACAAGGCGCTGGTCGGTTTCCGCGAGGACAATCCGCGCTTCGTCGCCGACCTCGCCGAATGCCACACCGTGCTGCCCGAAGTCGGCCTGCGCCTCGCCGACCTCGGCGCGCTCGTCGGGTCGCTCGAGGCGAGGCGCGAGATCGCGCAGATCGAATTCGCCGCGGGCGACGAGGCAGTCGCGCTGACGTTCCGCCACCTGCAGCCGTTGTCGGATGTCGACCGCGCGGCGCTCGCGGCGTTCGGCCAGGCGCACGGCCTTGCGATCCTGTTGCAGCCCGGTGGACC
>DAIOWG010000330.1:0-3105 GCA_036758645.1 Dokdonella sp.
CGAACGCGCGACCGATGCACGCGAGAAGCCGCTGGTCATGGTCGTCGACGACTCGATCACGATGCGCAAGGTCACCACGCGCGTGCTCGAACGCGTCGACTACGAAGTGCTGACCGCGAAGGACGGCCTCGACGCCCTCGAGAAGCTGCAGGACAACGTGCCCGACCTGATGCTGCTCGACATCGAGATGCCGCGCATGGACGGTTACGAACTGGCGACCTACATGCGCAACGACGTGCGCCTGCGCCAGGTGCCGATCATCATGATCACCTCGCGCACCGGCGAGAAGCATCGCCAGCGCGCGCTGGAGATCGGCGTGGAGCGCTATCTCGGCAAGCCGTACCAGGAAGACGAGCTGCTGCGCAATGTCCAGGAAGTGTTGAGGCGCGAGCGTGTCTGACCCGGCCCCACGCGTACCGATCGCGCTCCTCTATGAAACGCGCGAGGGCGGGGAACACCTGCGCCTCGCGCTCGCCGACCTCGGCGCGAGCATCGTGTACGAGGCGAGGGCAGCCGAACTGGACCGCGAGCGCCTCGCCGGATCGAATGCGAGCGTGGTCGTCGTCAACCTCGACGAGGAAGACGACCGCGCGCTCGACGCGGTGCACGGCCTGCTCGACGAGGCGCGCTACCGCGTGGTGTTCAACGACGGCCAGGTCTCCGGCGCGCTCAGCGGCTGGGACCAGGCGCGCTGGATGCGGCACCTCGCGGCGAAGATCTTCGGCGCCGACATCGATCCACCGCGTCCGGCCGATGCCGAACCGGTGCCCTCGCGTGCGCCGATCGAGAAGCCGAAGACGGGCTCGCTTCCGCCACAGGCGGCCGAGCCGCACCCCGCGCACGCATCCGTGCAGCCGGCGCAGGCTGCGAGCGCGACGACCGGGACGGCGCATGCGTTCGACCAACCGGCGCCGGCCGTGGACGCGGCCGCTGCAATGGAACTCGCGCCGCCGGTGCCCGAACCGGACGCGATCACCGCCGCGCCGCCCGCGCAGCCGGCTGGCATGGCATTCGATGTGGATTGGGACTTCGAGCCCGCGCAGGCCGGCGACCAGGCGGGCGACGAGGAGATGCCGGTCGCAATCGAACTGGAGAGTGAACCCGAAACCGACATGGTCGGTGATCTCGACGCGTTGCTCGTCGACCTCGACATTGCTGCGGAAGTGCCCACCGCGCCGCAACGCCCCGACGAGATCGACGTCGAGCTTGCGTCGTTCGAACTGCCGGCGGACGAGGCGTACCTGGCGCCCGGCGAGGCTGGCCTCGAACCCGATTTCGGCGCCGAGTTCGCGGCCGACCTCGATCCGACAAAGGGACCCGATGCGCCGGCCACGCCCGAGCGCGCTGCCCCGAAGGTGTCGGCACCGCTCGACTGGAGCCTCGAAGACGCCGTCGAACCTGGCGTCGACGCCGCGGCCGCGCCCGCGAAACCGGCCGATTTCGGCATCCAGACGATGAGTCCCGCCGAGTATCTCGCACCCGAGGACGCGCAGGATCCACGCGCCGAGGAGTTCAACACGAGCGGCCTCTCGCTCGAACTGATTCCGCTCGAGGAAGCCGTCGCGCCGACCGCGATCGAGCGCCCGGAGACCGAAACCTGGCTGGATCCGGACGCGGTGCCGACCGCCAAGGTGCGCAATGTCTGGGTGCTCGGCGCATCGATCGGCGGTCCGGAAGCGCTGCGGGAATTCCTCGCCGAATTCCCGCGCAACCATCCCGCGCTGTTCCTGGTCGCGCAGCACCTCGGCGCCGAGTTCGTCGACATGATGGCGCGCCAGTTGTCCAAGTCCACGGTCCTCACCGTGCGTACGCCGACCCACGGCGAGCGCGTCGGCCACGGCGAAGTCGTGATCGTGCCGCTGACGCATCGGCTGCAGGTCGGCACCGATGGCGTGGTGGTGCTGGAGCGACTGGCGGAAGAATTGCCCTACAGCCCGTCGATCGATCGCGTGCTGGAGGACGTGGCCGAACGCTACGGCGAAGCTGCCGGCGCCATCATCTTCTCCGGTGTCTCGGAAGACGCGGTGCGCGGCTGCGGCGTGCTCGCCGCGAAGGGTGGACGCGTCTACGTGCAGAGTGCGCAGACCGCCGTCGTCAGCACGATGATCGACGCAGTCACCGAAACCGGCGTTGTCGGCTTCAGCGGTTCGCCGAAGGAACTGGCCGCGAAACTCATCGCCGAAAGCGCATGAATCCACGGCCTGCCATGCCCGACGGCCCGAACGCGCGACGCGCGGCACGTGCGCCGCATCTTCGCGATCGCGCCGCGATCGCCCATCTGGAAGTCATGAGATGAACGAGCTGCCGCGCGAAATCCGTGGGGTCATGGTGCCCGTCAGCAACGGCCGCGTGCTGTTGCCGAACGCGACGGTGGCCGAAGTCATCAGCTACACCAAGCCCGAGCAGGTCGCGAATGCACCCGCCTGGCTGCTCGGGCGCCTTCCGTGGCGCGGCTGGCGCCTGCCCCTGTTCTCGTTCCCGATGCTGACTGGCCAGCTCGAAGACGAAAGCCGCTCGAACGCGCGCGTCGCGGTGCTGAAGGCGCTCGGTGGCCACGCCGGCATGCCGTTCCTTGCGCTGCTCGCGCAGGGTTTCCCGCGCTTGACCACGATCACGCAGGAACTCCTGATCCCGACCAGCGACGAACACCCGCACGCCCCGGGCGTGCGCGCAGAAGTGCTCGTGCGCGACGATCGCGCGGTGATCCCCGACCTGGACGTGATCGAAGCGATGGTCGCCAAGGCCCTCGCGGCCTGAAGATCCGTTGTGGAGTGGAACGGAAAGACCCAATCGCGGAGCGGGCAAGTCAGGGCGACGGTCGCCAGGTTGAAACACGAAGCACACCGGGAAGGAACTTCCCGCCGTTGCGCTCTCCGCAAGCCCTGCGTACTCCGTGTTGCAGGCTGTCCGCCTGGATCTGCACTTGACTTGATCCCTCGAGTCTTTCCTTCGTGTCCTTCGTGCTTCAATCTTTCGCTGCCGCCCCCGCTTTGGCCACGCGCGCGCACACCGAGCGCGCGGCGAGGTCGTGCCACGCGCGGCGTTCGCGGTCGACGAGGCACCAGAGGAATCCGAGGCCGAATGCGGCGAGCGAGAGCAACGCGA
>DAIOWG010000331.1:0-3088 GCA_036758645.1 Dokdonella sp.
CGCACGCCGGGCTGCGCGACCGACGCGCCGAGCGCGCGGTCGGCGAGCGCAATCGCATCGGAGCCTTGCGGCAGCCGGCGCAATGCCGCGAACGCGGCACAGACATCGAGCGGACTTGCGCGCCAGCTGCCCTGCGTGAGCAGGCCCGCATGGAAGTACGGCCCCGTGACGAGCGCGCCGAGCGGCTCGATCGATTGCTCGAGGAACTGCTGCTGGTACGCCTCGGTGCCGCCGACGTAGGCGAGCGAAACATCGAGCGGGAACGAGTGGAACAGGTGGAACTGTTCGCTGATCCCGAGCAGCGGTCGCAACACCGCCGGATCCGCGGCCGTCGCGTCGATGAACAGGCCGATGCGTTCGCGACCCACTTCCTCGTGCAGCAGGTCGGTCGCGGTGTTGTCGCTGATGCCGATCATGAGTCTCGCCAGCTCGTCGACCGTGAACGGCGTACCGAGCGGTTCGACGTTGATCGCGCCGCCCGGCGCGAGTTCGGACGCGGTGAGCGGGATCACGTCGTCGACCGCGATCAGCCCTTGGGCGACCGCGCGTGCGACGCCGCCGAGCACCCCGGCCTTGAAAATCGATGCGGTCGCGCGCAGTTCGCCCTCGGCATCGCCCGCGACCACGCTGCATGTGCCGCCCGGCGTGATCCTGCCGACCAGCAGCGCGGGATCGCCCGAGAGCGCATGAAACCGCGCGACCGCCTGCGCGAGGTCGAGGGCCTGGTCGGCCGGGTATTGCAGCTCGCCGCTGAAGTTCGAGACGCCGAACTGGACGATGCCCTGTGGCGCCGCATGGCGAGCGCGCAGGCTGAGGTACCCGTAGGGAGGCCCGCTGCCCTCGTCGTCGATCACCACCACGGCCTGCACCGGTGTCATCGTGACCACGTCGAGGACCACGGCATCCGGGAACTGCGCGCGCAGCGAGCCGAAGAAGGCCTGCGTTTCGGCGACCGGCACCGTCCATGTCGCGTCGAAATGCGCGGCGATCTCCGCCGGCGTGGTGGTCTCGCCGCTCGCGAGCTCGGCGAGGATCCATTCGAGCTGGGTGGCCGCAGCTCCGCTACCAAGAACGTAGCGCCCATCGACGAGCGGGAACAACGGCTCGATCGCGGCGATCTCGAAGCCAGTGGCATAGAGACGGTCGGCCTGCGCGGGCATCGCGACGGCGAGCCCGGCGAACAACGCGGCGAAGCGTGCGGCATGCATGAGGGTCACCGTCGAATGCCGCGGTCGTCGCGGCCCGCCGATGCATGCGTCATCCAGCGCCGAATCGGCTCACCACGGGAATGGCGTCGGCTGAAGCCCCTCCGCCGGATCTTGTGGGAGGGCCTTCGGTCCCGAGCTTTTCGACGAGCCGCACGGGCCCGGCGCAGGCGACGTACGCCGCGGTCGCGCGCGACGCGGCGCCTCAGGCTGCGCGGCGTGCGCCGAGGCTCGCGAGCAGGTCGCCCGCGGCGCGCAGGCGTTCGCTGGTGCCTTCGAGCTGGAGCTTGAACTTCAGCTTGTCCTGGCCGTCGAGTGCGTACACGCGCGGTTGCGACTGGACCATTCGGATCACGGTCATCGGCTCGATCGCGGGCTGCGGGCGGAACACGACGCGCCCGCCGTTCGCGCCGACCTCGAGCTTGCGGATGCCGAGCGGCGTCGCGGCGAGCTTGAGCGAAGTCACCGCGAACAGGTTCTTCACGGGGTCGGGCAGCAGTCCGAAGCGGTCGATCATCTCGACCTGCAGTTCGCGCAGCGCGTCATCGTCGCGCGCGCTCGCGATGCGCTTGTACAGCGTAAGGCGCGTGTTGACGTCAGGCAGGTAGTCGTCGGGGATCAGCGCGGGCAGGTGCAGCTCGACCTCGGCCTCGTGGTCGCTGGTGAGGTCGAAGTCCGGCACCTTGCCGCTCTTGAGCGCGCGCACCGCGCGGTCGAGCATCTCGGTGTAGAGCGAGAACCCGATTTCCTCGATCTGGCCCGACTGCTCCTCGCCGAGCAGTTCGCCGGCGCCGCGGATCTCGAGGTCGTGCGTCGCGAGCGTGAAGCCCGCGCCGAGGTCCTCGAGCGAGGCGAGCGCCTCGAGGCGCTTCTCGGCATCCGCGGTGACCTGGCGATCCGGCGGCAGCAGCAGGTACGCGTAGGCGCGATGGTGCGAGCGTCCGACGCGCCCGCGCAGCTGGTGCAACTGCGCGAGGCCGAAGCGGTCGGCGCGGTTGATGATGATCGTGTTCGCGCTCGGGATGTCGATGCCGGACTCGATGATCGTCGTGCACAGCAGCACGTTGAAGCGCTGCCGATGGAAGTCGAGCATGATCTGCTCGAGTTCGCGGTCGGGCATCTGGCCGTGCGCGTGGCGCACGCGCGCCTCGGGCATCAGTTCGGCGAGTTCGCGCGCGGTCTTCTCGATCGTGTCGACGTCGTTGTGCAGGAAGTAGGCCTGGCCGCCGCGCGCGAGCTCGCGCTGCAGCGCCTCGCGCACGAGCGCGCTGTCGTACTGGCCGATGAAGGTCTTGATCGCCATGCGGTGCGCGGGCGGCGTCGCGATGATCGACAGGTCGCGCAGGCCGGACATCGCCATGTTCAGCGTGCGCGGGATCGGGGTCGCGGTCAGCGTCAGCAGGTCGACTTCCGCGCGCAGCTTCTTGAGTGCCTCCTTCTGGCGCACGCCGAAGCGCTGCTCCTCGTCGATGATCACGAGCCCGAGGTCCTTGAATCGCACGTCCGGCTGCAGCAGCTTGTGCGTGCCGATCATCACGTCGATGCGCCCGTCCGCGAGCTTGGCGAGCGCGTCCTCGATCTCCTTCTTCGACTTGAAGCGCGACAGCACCTCCACGCGGACGGGCCAGTCCGCGTAGCGGTCGCTGAAGTTCTGGAAGTGCTGCTGCGCGAGCAGGGTGGTCGGCGCGAGCAGCGCGACCTGGCGGCCCGCGGTCGCGGCGACGAACGCCGCGCGCAGCGCGACCTCGGTCTTGCCGAACCCGACGTCGCCGCAGATCAGGCGGTCCATCGGGCGCGGCGCGGCGAGGTCGGCGATCACCGCCTCGATCGCGGTGGACTGGTGCGGAGTTTCCTCGAACGGCAACGCGGCCGCGAACTGCGCG
>DAIOWG010000332.1:0-3022 GCA_036758645.1 Dokdonella sp.
GCCATGAGCACCTGATCGTGCACTGGCACAAACCGCTGCACGAGAACATCCGCCGCGCGCTGGTCGCCAAGGTTCACGCGCTCGGTCCATTCTGACGCGCGAATACGCCGAGGTTCGCCACTCGGCGGCGTTCAGCGCGATGCGCCCCTGCGCGGCACATGGCCGGTCGCAACGTGCAATCGCGCCGACTCGACGTTGATCGCTGAATCGTCGAAGAAGATGTCGGCCCCGAACGCCTCGAGGAATGGCCCCTTGGAACGGCCGCCGAGGAACAGCGCCTCGTCGATGCGCACGCCCCACTCGCGCAGGGTCAGGATCACGCGCTTGTGCGCAGGCGCCGAGCGCGCAGTCACGAGCGCGGTGCGGATCGGCGAGTCTTCGCTAGGGAACGCGTCCTGCAGGCGATGCAGCGCGTCGAGGAAGCCGCGGAACGGACCGCCTGAGAGCGGCTCGCGCGCGCGTTCGGTCTCATGGCGATGGAACGCATCGATGCCGCCCTGCTCCGACACGCGTTCGGACTCGTCGCCGAACAACACCGCATCGCCATCGAATGCGATGCGCAACTGGTCCGATTGCCTCAGCGGCGCCTTCGAAGGCAAGATGGTCGCCGCTGCGATGCCGGCCGCGAGCGCCTGCGCGACGCTGTCCGGGTTGGCCGAGAGAAACAGGTCCGCGTCGAAGGCGTGCACGTACGGGAACGTCGGCGCGCCGCGCGTGAATGCCGCACGCGCGATGCCGAGTCCATAATGCTCGATCGAGTTGAAGATGCGCAGGCCCGTGTCGGCCGAGTTGCGCGAGAGCAGGATCACCTCGACGCGCGGCGCTTCCGGCGGCGCCGCGTTGAGCTTGAGCAGCTTCTGCACGAGCGGGAACGCGATGCCCGGCGCGAGCAGTTCGTCCTCGCGCTCGATCTGGTAGCGCGCGAACGCATCGACGCCATCGCGCTCGAACAGCTCGTGGCTCTCGCCGAGATCGAACAGTGCACGCGAGGAGATCGCGACGACGAGCGCGTCACGCGCGCCCGCCGTCATCGATGCCGGGTGCGCTTCAGCGTCCCGGGACTCCATCGAAACCGTCCTCGAAGATGGAATCGTCGGCCGTGACTTCGAGTACCGCGCTGACCCCGGCTTCGTTCGCCCCGACGTCCGTCTGCAGCGCGCCGGCCGCGATCGCATGCTCGTAGCTGCCGGCCGCGGGCGCGGCCACGGCGATCGTCACGGTACAGCCGGTGCCCGCGGGGACCACCGCGCCGCTGTCGAGCTTGAAGGTCCAGAAGTCGCCGGACACGCTGACGACGCCGGAAGGACAGGTCGTCGACGCCTGCAGCGGATCGACTGCGCGCAGCAGGCCCGGCAGCGTGTTCACGAAATCCGCCGTGAGCACCGCGGGCGTCCCGCCGCTGTTGCCGAGCGTCAGCACGAGTTCGCTCGGCGCATCGACCTGGACGCTGGGCGGCTCGAACGCGACATCGACCGACACCGGCGAGCCCTGCGCGGCCTGCGACGCGGCGTACACGTCGATGCGCCCGTATCCCGCGACGTAGTTCGGCCACTCGCCCACCGGAATCCCGCCGCAGGACTGCGTCACGGTGATCGGCACGGCGGTATCTCGCAGGATCTGCGCGACCTGCGCGGGATTGCCCTTGAGCGCCGGATTCACCGACATCAGCAATGCGGCCGCGCCCGCGACGTGGGGGCCGGCCATGCTGGTGCCACTCATCGAACCGTAGCCGCCGCCGGGAATGCTCGAGCGGATGCTCGAGCCCGGGGCCGATACGTCGGGACGGATCAAACCCGAACCCGCGACGGGCCCGCGGCTCGAAAAGCCCGACATCGCGTCGCTCGACGTCGTCGAGCCGACCACGAAGCTCGCATCGTAGATCGCGGGCGGCGTGAGGATCGAACTGCAGCCGGACCCGTCATTGCCGGCCGACGCGACGAACAGGATGCCCGCGTCGACGAGGTTGCCTACCGCGGACTCGAGGATGTCGGCCGGTGTGCAGCCTTCGCTCGCCGGGCAACCCCAGGAGTTGTTGATCACGTCGGGCGCGAGGTCGGGGTTCGGATTCTGGCCTGCGAGGTCGGTCGGCGCGAGGAAGAATTCCATGCACTCGATGTAACGCGCAGGCGTGCCGTCGCCCGAGTTCATGTTGCGGCAGCCGATCCACTTCGCACCGGGCGCCACGCCGATCTCGTTCGCACCGCCATCGCTGCCGGCGAACGTGCCGGCGGTGTGGGTGCCGTGGCCATGGTCATCGCACGGCACGGGGGAATCGTTTCCGCAGGGATTGCCGCTGGAGTCGTGGATCGAGTCGCGCCAGTTGTAGTCGTGCGTCGCGGTCGCTCCATCCCAGCCTCGATAATGGTTGATCAGCGCCGGATGATCCCAGTCGTAGCCGGTGTCCTGGCCCGCGATCACGACGCCCTGGCCGGTGAAGCCTTCGGCCCACACTTCGGGTGCGCGGATCTTGTTGACGCCCCATTCGATCGCCTCGACCTCGCTCGGCATCGGCCCGAGCTGCTGCGCCGGCAGTCGCAGCGAGTACTCCGGATTGGCTGCTACGCGCGCGATGTCGCCGCGTGCCGCGAGTTCGGCGAGGTCCTGCGGCGAGAGCCGCGCCCAGATCACGTTGCTGATCCAGAACGCGCGATGCTCGATGCCGCGCGCCGCGAGCCATGCGCGCACGTCGGCCTGCTGATCGTCCGCACGCGCGCGCAATGCATCGACGAGCGCGCGACGACGCGCGCGGTAATCGGTCTCGGGGGCGAGCGGCGCGAGCGCCGGTCGTGCCTGATCCGCCATCACGATGAGCGCTTCCGCATGGCCGCTCGCGCGCGCCTGTTCGAGCAACCCGCTTTCGACGTCCGCGGCGAGCGCGCTGCTGCAGGCAAGGGTGAGCGCCGCAAGCGGCAATGCGCGCAGCACAGGATTGGATCGATGCATCGTCTACTCCCCGGGATGGACAGTGGCTGGAGGGCGCTGGCCCATCCGCGAGCATGCCATAGGCGTGGGGCGGTCGACG
>DAIOWG010000333.1:0-3012 GCA_036758645.1 Dokdonella sp.
ACCTGCTGTTGATCGGCCGCGCCTGGCTCGGGCAGGACCAGGCCTGGGGCTGGCTCGGCCTCTGGTGGGTGCACCTCCCCGCGCTCGCGCTTGCGGTCTGGATGATTCGCGGCAGCCAGCGCCTGCGGCGCCGGCGCACGCGTGGAAGGAGCGCCTGATGCGCCTCTGGCAGCCCTTGCTGGTCGATCGGCTGGTCGCGCGCAGCGTGCTCGGAGCGGTTGCGCTGGCCTGGCTCGTGCTCGTCGCGCTCGATGCGTTCCGCATCTTCGTGGCCGAAATCGGCGACGTCGGCGAGGGTGGCTACACGCTCGCGAAGGCCGCGAGCTACGTGCTGATGACGGTGCCGCGGCGGTTCTACGAGATGTTCGGATTCGCCGCGCTGATCGGCGGCCTGCTCGGACTCGGCGCGCTCGCGGGCACCGGCGAGCTGACCGCCCTGCGCGCGGCGGGCCTGTCGAAGCTGCGCATCTGCGCCTCGGTCGCGCTCGCGCTCGCGCTGGTGACGGTCGTCGTCTGCGTGATCGGCGAGACGGTCGGGCCTTGGGGCGAGCGCCGCGCGCAGGCGCTGCAGCTCGCCGCTCAGTCCAAGGAGGTCGCGCTCGCGCGCGGCGGCGCGCTGTGGGCGCGCGACGGCGAGAGCGTGATCGGCGCGCGCCGCGGCCGCGCGCGCGAAGGCCGCGGCGAGGTCGACCTCGACGGCGTGCGCGTGTTCAAGTTCGACGCGGAAGGTCGGCTGCTGTCGCTGGAAACCGCGACCGCGGCCGTGCACGCGGACGGCGAGTGGACGATGCGCGAGGTGCGCCGCACCGAGTTCGACGTCGACAGTGCGAAGAGCGTGGTCGAGCCTTCCGCGCGCTGGGCCTCGGGCCTCGACCCGGGCCTGCTCGCCTCGAGCATCGTCGATCCGAAGTACATGAACCTGCGCGACCTCTCGCAGAACATCACGGCGCTCGAACGCAACCGCCAGGACGCCTCGACCTACCGGCGCGAATACTGGGAGCGCATGTTCTATCCGCCGACCCTGCTGGTGCTGGTGTTCTGCTCGATGCCGTTCGCGTTCGGCGCGCTGCGCAGCGGCGGGTTGTCCAAACGCCTGTTCCTCGGGCTCGTGCTCGCGATCGGCTTCTTCCTGCTGCAACGCTCGGTGGTCAGCGTCGGCGTCGTGTACGGCGTGCATCCCGCGCTCGCGAACCTCGCGCCGCCGCTGATCCTGATCGCCGCGGCCTGGGCGTGGTTCCGCCGCAACGCATGAGCGGCGCGGCGCGCATCGCCGGGCAGCCCCGCGCCCGGCTATAGTCGGGCGCCCTTTCCGCAGCGCAACGCGAGGCCGAGCGGTCGCCCATGCGCAGTCCCAACATCCGCTACTTCCCGGCCGTCGACCACCTGCGTGCGTACGCCGCGTTGCTGATCGTGTTCTACCACGGGCTGCACCTGTACTCGCACCACTGGCGCTTCGGCACTGCGTTCGGCATCGAGAACTGGTTGCAGCCCGCGAACCCGCTGCTCGCCATGCTGGCCGAAGGACACACGGCGGTCGCGCTGTTCATGGTGCTGTCGGGGTTCATCCTGACCTACGGTGCGCTCGATGCGACGATCGAGTGGCGTGGATTCGTGCGCAACCGGCTGCTGCGCACGTATCCATTGTTCCTGTTGCTGGTGGTCGCGGGCGTCGCCGCGAGCCCCGCGACGTTCGACCTGCGCGCCTTCGCGCAGACGGTGCTCGGCATGGCCAACCTGCCCGGTGCGCTGGTCGCGCCGCCGTTCACGAGCATGCTCTGGACGATCGCGATCGAATGGCAGTTCTACGTGTTGTTCCCGTTGCTGCTGCTGGTGCTCAAGGGCGGCTGGACGCGCGCGCTGCTCGGCATGCTCGCGGTGCTGTTGCTGTTTCGCGGTTTCGCGGTGCTCGCGGGCGGCAACGCGCGCGAGATCGGCTATCTCACGATCCTCGGGCGGCTGGACCAGTTCCTGGTCGGGATGTGGGCGGCGTGGCTGTTCCGCGCGCATCCGCTGTCGCGCGCGCAGGGTGGCGGGCTGGCCGCGCTGTCGCTGGTGCTGGTCGGACTCACGCTGTGGGCTTTCAACTCGGCCGGCGGCTGGCCCACCGCCCCGGGCTGGAAAATCGCATGGCCGACGCTCGAGGCGGTGCTGTGGGCGGGTTTCATCATCGGCTACGTCGACCTCGCGAACGTCGCGAAAGCGCTCTGGTCGCGCGCGGTCGCGCGCATCGGCGAGGTCTCCTACTCGATCTACCTCGTGCATTACATGGTCATCGACACGCTGTTGCGGCTGGGCTGGACGCGTGCGTTCACCGGGCGGCCGGTGGTCGACGCACTGCTCAACACGCTGCTGTTCGCGCTGCCGGCCACGCTCGCGATCTCGGCGCTGACCTACCGCTGGGTCGAACTGCCGTTCCTGCGCCTGCGCGGGCGGTACCACCGGGAAACGGCGGCGCCGTGACCGGCGAGGTGCCCGAAATGTGCCGCGATCGCCGCAGCGGGCCGGCAGCCGCGGTGTAAGATGCCCCCGTCGCGCCGGCCGTGGGTCGGCCCGGGGAAATGGCCATGAGCAGCAGCGTCGATTTCACTTCGTATCTCAAGCTGATGACGCACAAGAAGGCGTCGGACCTGTTCATCACGGCCGGTGTCGCGCCGTCGATGAAGGTCAATGGCCGCATCGCGCCGATCACCCAGAACGCGCTGACGCCGCAACAGTCGCGCGACATGGTGCTGAACGTGATGACGCCCTCGCAGCGCGAGGAGTTCGAGAAGACCCACGAGTGCCAGTTCGCGATCAGCGTGACCGGCGTCGGTCGCTTCCGCGTGTCGTGCTTCTACCAGCGCAACTGCGTCGGCATGGTCTTGCGCCGGATCGAGACCAAGATCCCGACGATCGAGGAGCTCAGCCTGCCGTCGGTGATCAAGCAGCTCGCGATGACCAAGCGCGGCATCATCATCTTCGTCGGCGCGACCGGCACCGGCAAGTCGACCTCGCTCGCGGCGATGATCGGCT
>DAIOWG010000334.1:0-2962 GCA_036758645.1 Dokdonella sp.
TGGCCGCCGAGTCCGGTCGAGCGGCCGAGTTCCTGCGCCGCGCGGTCGCGACGCGTGCCGAACACATGGCCGAGGATCGCGCCGCCGTCGCCGTCGCCGCCGAGCACGCTGCCGAGCACCGATCCGAGGTCGAACCCCGCATGCTGACCGGCCGCGCGATGCAGTGCGGCGGCGCCGTCAGTGCCCTGTGCATTGCGCGCGAGCCCGCCGACCAGCAGCGGCACGGCCTGCCCAATGGCGGCTTCGGCCTGGGCCGGGTCGATGCCGAGCTGCGATGCGATCGATCCGATGCGGGCGGCGTCGAACTGGCCGAGGACCTGCTGCGTGAAGTCGCTCATGTCGATCTCCCTGGTGATTCGGCGGCGTCCGCGCGCACGAACGCGCCGACATTCGTGAACGGCGCCGCGTCCGCGACGCGACGCATCGCGCACACTATAGGCCTGCGCGAAGGACGCCGGCATGTCGACCAGCGATTTCGAGTCCCGCCTGAAACTGCTGCGCGATCGCTATACCGCATCGCTCCCGCACAAGCGTGCGGCGCTGGGCGAGGCATGGCAGGCGTTCGCGGCCGATCCGGGCGATCGAGCACTGCGCCGCGAGCTTTCGATGCAACTGCATCGGCTGTCGGGTTCGGCCGGCGCGTACGGCTACGAGGCGGTCGGCATCGCCGCCGCAGAGGCGGACGGCCTCGTCGGCGAACACGGCGGCATCGTGGCGTTCGACCGGGCGCAACGGGTGCGCTGCGGCGAACTCGTGCAGAAGGTGATCCGCGCGCTCGAACGCGCCGAGACCGACGCGCAGCGGGCCGAGCCTTCGTGACGCGGCGCCGGATTTGCCCGAGAATGCGCGGTTTGCGGCCTCGCGACGCCGTCGCCGCCGCTCCCGCCACCCACGCAGGCCTCCGATGCAGACCTATCCCCCGGTTTCACTGATCGGCGCACCCACCGACGTCGGCGCGGGTCACCGCGGATCGTTGATGGGCCCCGAGGCGCTGCGCGTCGCTGGCCTGGCCGAAGCCTTGGCCGCGCGTGGCCTCGAAGTCGCCGACTGCGGCAACGTGGTGGGCCCGTCCAACCCATGGTTGCCGCCGAGCGAGGGCTACCGCCACCTCGTCGAGGTCGTCGACTGGAACCGCGCGGTGATGAATGCTGTCGCGGCCGAGCTCTCGCGGGATCGCCTGCCGATCCTGATGGGCGGCGACCATTGCCTCGCGATCGGCTCGATCACCGCGGTCGCGCGCCACTGCCGCGAACGCGGCAAGCGCCTGACCGTGCTCTGGCTGGATGCGCACGCGGACTTCAACACCAGCGCGATCACGCCGTCGGGCAACATCCACGGCATGCCGGTCGCATGCCTGTGCGGCTTCGGCCCGCACGAACTGACCACGCTCGGCGGCGATGCGCCGGCGCTCACGCCCGACCGCATCCGCCAGATCGGCATTCGCTCGGTCGATGCGGCCGAGAAGAAGCTCGTGCACGACGTCGGCCTCGACATCTACGACATGCGCTACATCGACGAAGTCGGCATGAAGCGCGTGATGGAGGAGGCGCTGCAGAACCTCGGGCCGAAGGACCACCTGCACGTGAGCTTCGACGTCGACTTCCTCGACCCGGGCATCGCGCCCGGCGTCGGCACCACGATCCCGGGCGGCCCCAACTACCGCGAAGCGCAGCTGTGCATGGAGATGATCGCCGACAGCGGCCGCCTCGGCTCGCTCGACATCATGGAACTCAATCCTGCGCTCGACGTGCGCAACCAGACCGCGCTGCTCGCGGTCGACCTCGTCGAAAGCCTGTTCGGGAAGTCGACGCTGATGCGCGACTGACCCGCGTGTCGGGGGTCGTCGCGCGCGGCCCTTCGACTCCGGCCTTCGGCCTGCGCTCGGGGCGGACGGACCGAAAATCACCCGGCCTGGGCCGCGCGTCAGTCCTCGAAGCCATCCGCGAAGATCACGTCGCTGCCGACCACGAGGCACGACGGCGTGTTCTGCGCGACCAGCACCGACAGCGCCGCGACATGGGTCGGGTGGAACTGCAGCAGGTTCTGGTCGTCCGGCCCGCAGCCGCGGTTATGGCAGTAGCTCATGATCGTCCCCGCGGTATCGCCGCCGGGCGCGGGGCAGCTCGTCGCTCCGGAATAGCAACCCGATTCGCCGCTGTGGCAGCGGTCGATCGTGTTCGTGCCGGTCGGCGCGCCGCCGGTCGCGACGTTCGTGCAATGGGTGTGATGCGCGCCGAAGTTGTGGCCGAGCTCGTGCGCGACGAGCAAGGCCGAGTAGATGACCGGGATCTGCGGGTTCCTGAAAACCTGGTTGACGCTGTAGCTGCCGCCCTGCGACTGGTATTCGCAATAGCTGTTGACCCACGCGATGCCGGAGGACGAGTTGGGCGAGCTCGCCTTGCCCGACAGCAGCATCGCGAAGCTGCGCGGCACGTTGCCATGGTTCGCCTGCCAGTAGCCGCCGAACTCGTTCAGGTGCGCGCTGCCGGCGGGCGATCCGGTCTGCACGTAGGGATCGGCGGTCGTGCGCAGGATCGTGGTGCCACGCTGCAGGCGCACACCGAGGTCGGACACGTACATGACGTTCATCGTCGCGATCAGGTCATCGATCCACGCCGATGCGGCGGTCGTGTTGTTCGAGAAGCGTTCGGACATGAACTCGTTGTCGGTGTCGATCGCGAGTGTCGCGATGCGCGGTGCGCCCGCGGGTATCGCGGGTGCGAGCGAGACCGCGAGCGCGTCCGGCAAGGGGCGACCGCTTGGCAACGCATCGTCACCGTCCGCGATGCGCGGCACGACACCGGCGGGCAAGCTCTCCTCGGCGGGGCGCGCGCGCAGCGTGGCGCCGTTGGCGTCGCGCCGGATCTCGAGCACGAACGTTTCCCCGCCCGCGCCTGTGCCGACGCCGCCCGCGGCGGTGAATCCGGGACCGAACCAGAGTGCGGCACGCAGGCGCGCGGTG
>DAIOWG010000335.1:0-2951 GCA_036758645.1 Dokdonella sp.
TCTTCGAAGCCGTGCACGGTTCGGCGCCCGACATCGCGGGCAAGGGCATCGCGAATCCGTGCGCACTGCTGCTGGGCGCGGCGCAGATGCTCGACCACATCGGGCACACCGACGAGGCTCAGCGCCTGCGCGCCGCGATCCGTGCGACGCTCGAGGCACGCGATCGCGTGACGCCCGATCTCGGCGGCGAAGGCCGCACCGAGTCGTTCGCGGACGCGATCATCTCGCGCATCTGAAATCACTCCAGCGTGCCGCCAGCGGTCAGCCGTGCGAACGGCCGGCCGCGATGTGGTCGAGCACGCGCAGGCGGCCGCGACCGGGGCGGTAGCCGCGCGCGAGCGCCGCGTGGACGAAGTCGATCGCGCCTTCGACCGCGGCTTCCAGTGTCGCGCCGCGCGCGATCCCTGCGGCAATCGCCGCGGCCAGCGAGCACCCCGTGCCATGGCTTTCGCCGCCGATGCGCCGCTGGCGGAACCAGCGTTCGATGCCCGGCGCGAGCAACAGGTCGACGACCTGGGGGCCGCGCAGATGCCCACCCTTGAGCAGCACCGCGCGTGCGCCGCCATCGAGCAGCGCCCGTGCGGCCGCGTGCATGTCGTGCACGCCCGCGATTGCGCCTCCGAGCAGGCGCTCGGCTTCGGGGATGTTCGGCGTCACCAGGTCGGCGCGCGTGAACAGGTGGCGGCGCAGTGCGTCGGCGAGATCCCGGCTGGCGAGCCGCGCGCCGGTGGTCGCGACGAGCACCGGATCCAGCACCACGGGCAGGCGTGGATGCAGGCGCAGCATGCGCGCGACTTCGCGCGCGATGGCCGGCGTCGCGAGCATGCCGAGCTTGGCGGCGCCGACGCGGAAATCGCCGAGCACGGCTTCGAGCTGCGCGCGCAGCATCGCGAGCGGGACCGTGTGGATCGCGTGCACGCCGCGTGTGTCCTGTGCGGTGAGCGCGGTGATCGCCGTGGTGCCGTGCACGCCGAATGCGGCGAACGTGCGCAGGTCCGCCTGGATGCCCGCGCCACCGCCGGAGTCGGAGCCCGCAATCGTCAGGGCGATCGGGGGGCGCGGCGTCTTGTGGTGTTTTTGCGACATGCGCGGGTCTGCGGCCTTGGTCACGAAAATGGGCTGAACCCGCGGTTTTTGAACGAATATGCGCGTGCGGGCGCTTGACATCTGTTGCGTTTTCGCCAACGATTCGCAGCGGAATTACACCACAACCATCGCAAGCAGGGGCGATGCAGAGGGCAACAGCGAGCACAGGGAGATGGATGGGAGCGCTCGGCGCAGGGCTGGCGCTCCCATTTTTTTCGACATTCGCGCAGGCCGGTGCGCTTGACGGCAGGACCGTGGCCGCGCTCGCGAGCGTGCCGTCGGTCAGCAGCGCGTCGGCCGGCGTACCTTCCCGCTGGCGCGAGTACGCGCTTGCGAGCATCACCCCTCGGTTTTCGTGGTCGACGCCCAAGTCCATCGCGCATGCGCCCTCGGTGCTCGACAGCTACGCCGATCCGCGCGCCGCGATGTTCGAGTTCAGATCCAGCGGAACGTCATCGCCGATCGGCGTGTCCTTCATGGTCGATGACGTGAACGACACGCCCGGCGTGCCGTCGCGCCCGCCGTCGCAACTCGTCGACCTGCCCAATCCGGGCCTCCAGCGCACCGTCGTCGCGCCGAGCCTCAACGCGAACTGGGGTGGCCAGGGCAACGTGCGGTTGACCGGCGTGCTCGCCTACCAGCGCTTCGCGAGCCTCGGCCTCGGCGTGGCCGAAGGGCCTGCGGCGCCGCTGCCGGTCTGGCTCAGCGACACGTCCTACGGCGTCGGCGCGCGCGTGGATGTCGCGAACATGATCGGCGAGCGTCTCGAATGGCGGCTCGGCTACCAGTCGCGCGTCGCCATGGGCGCGTTCTCGCATTACCGCGGCGTCTTCGCGGATGCCGGCGATTTCGACATTCCCGCAAGCGCAAGCGTCGCGCTGAGCTATTCCCTGACGCCATCGTTGGCGCTGGATGCGGGCATCGAGCGGGTCGACTACAGCACGATCACGCCGTTCACGAGTTCGAACCTGCCCACGCGCTTCCTGGCGCTGCTGGGCGACAGCGCGAGCCCGGTGTTCGCCTGGCGCGACCTCGACGTGTACAGCCTCGGCTGGACGCTGCGCGACGACGCGTTCGGCAACCTGCAGATGCGCTACACGACGCGCCAGCAACCGGAGCCGACCTCGCGCCTGCTGGCGGAAGCGCTTGCGCCGGTGACCGCGGACCATCTCGTGTCGATGGGTTGGTCGCGCGCATTCGGTGCCGACCGCAGCCTGTCGATGACCGCAAGCTACGCGACCTCGCCGTATTATCTGCTGATGCCGACGTACGCCCCGCGCAACGATGCCACCGCGGGCCGCTTCGAATTCGAAGCGCTGTGGTCGACGAGGTTCTGAGAAGCAGGGAATGGGGAATGGGGAATGGGCAGAGCCCATCGTTCCCGGCCTCGCTCCATGCCCTCCCATTCCCGATTCCCCGTTCCCGATTCCCTGCCGTCAGAGCACTTCCGACGCATGGTCCGCGAGCCGCGAACGCTCCCCGCGGCGCAGCGTGATGTGGGCGCTGTGCTGCCAGTCCTTGAAGCGGTCGACCGCGTAGGTGAGGCCTGAAGTCGTTTCGGTCAGGTAGGGCGTATCGATCTGCTCGACGTTGCCGAGGCAGATCATCTTGCTGCCCGGGCCCGCGCGCGTGATCAGCGTCTTCATCTGCTTGGGCGTGAGGTTCTGCGCTTCGTCGATGATCACGTAGCGGCTCAGGAACGTGCGCCCGCGCATGAAGTTCATCGAGCGGATCTTGATGCGCGAGGCGAGCAGGTCGTTGGTCGCCGCGCGTCCCCAGGCGCCGCCTTCCTGCGGGTTCGTCAGCACTTCGAGGTTGTCGGTCAGCGCGCCCATCCACGGCGTCATCTTTTCTTCCTCGGTGCC
>DAIOWG010000336.1:0-2933 GCA_036758645.1 Dokdonella sp.
GCGGCGATGTGTTCCGCTTCAGCGTGCACGCGCCGGTCACCGGCAAGACCTGGACGCTGGCGGGGACGCCTTCGCACGCGGTGCTGAGCGGCTTGCGGCCAACACCGGTCGAGGGCGGCGACGCGCGTGCACTGCTCGCGCGCGAACTCGGCTGGGACGTGCCGGTTGCGCACCTGGTCGACTGGGTACGCGGGATGCGTGCACCCGGAGACGCACGCGTCGAGTTCCGCGCCGACGGGCTGCCCGCGGCGATCACGCAGCACGGCTGGCGCGTCGAGTTCCTCGACTACGACGAGCGTGCACCGCCGCTGCCACGGCGGCTGCATGCGAGCAGCGGCAGCCGCAAGGTGCGCCTGGCGATCCGGGAGTGGTCGGTCGAATGAATGGCGCGCCGGGGCACGCCTGGAGCAACTGGCCCGCACCCGCGAAGCTGAACCTGTTCCTGCATGTGACCGGACGCCGCGTGGACGGCTACCACCTGCTGCAGACGGTATTCCAGCTGCTCGACTGGGGCGACAGCGTGCGGCTGCGGCTGCGCGAGGACGGCGTCATCACCCGGCTGCAGCCGCTGGCCGACGTGGCCGAGGCCGACGACCTCGCGGTGCGCGCCGCACACGCATTGCGCGAGGCGAGCGGCACTCGCATGGGCGTCGATATCGTGGTGGAGAAGCGGGTTCCGCTCGGCGGCGGGCTCGGCGGCGGCAGTTCCGATGCAGCGACGACCCTGGTCGCGCTGAACGAGCTTTGGGGCAGCGGCCTCGACGTGGATGAGCTTGCGGCGCTCGGGCTCGGGCTCGGGGCGGACGTGCCGGTGTTCGTGCGCGGTCGCAGCGCCTGGGCCGAGGGCATCGGCGAGCAGCTGACGCCGCTCGACCTCCCCGAGCGCTGGTACGTCGTCATCGACCCGGGCGAACGCGTCGGGACGGCCGAGCTGTTCCGCTCGCCCGATTTGACACGCGACTGCCGCCCGCTGACAATTCCGCTCTTTGTTTCGGGTGCGGCGACCTCGAACGTGTTCGAGCCCGTCGTGCGCGCGCGCCATCCGCCCGTCGCCAAGGCGCTGGATTGGCTCGGCGATCGCGCACAAGCCCGGCTCAGTGGATCGGGCGGCTGTATCCTTGCGCCGGTCGGTTCGCACGCAGCGGGTTTGGCCATCGTGGGCGCGTGTCCCGCGGAGTGGCGCGGTTTCGTCGTCCGCGGCGTCGCGCGCTCACCGCTGCTCGAGCGCCTGCAGGAATGGCGCGCGGCGCGGGCTTGAAGGTTGCGCTGGGGCGTCGCCAAGCGGTAAGGCACCGGGTTTTGATCCCGGCATTCGCAGGTTCGAATCCTGCCGCCCCAGCCATTCGCCGCGGCCCGCGATGGCGCGGCGGCCACGCGGAATACCCGCATCGACGTCCGTTTGCGGTCCATCGGCAGGTTCTAAGGATACCAACATGGATACTTCGGGCCTCCTCGTCTTCTCCGGCAATGCGAACCGCGATCTCGCTGCGGCGATCTGCAGCGAACTCTCGGTGCCGCTCGGCAAGGCGCTGGTCGGGCGCTTCAGTGACGGCGAGGTGCAGATCGAAATCGAGGAGAACGTGCGTCGCCAGGAAGTGTTCGTTGTGCAGCCCACCTGCGCGCCGACTGCCGACAACTTCATGGAACTGCTCGCGCTGGTGGACGCGCTCAAGCGCGCCTCGGCGGCGAGCGTGACCGCGGTGATCCCGTACCTCGGCTACGCGCGCCAGGACCGGCGACCGCGCTCGGCGCGCGTTCCGATCACGGCCAAGGTCGCAGCGCAGATGATCGGCATGGTCGGTACCGACCGCGTGCTCACGGTCGACCTGCACGCGGACCAGATCCAGGGGTTCTTCGACATCCCGCTCGACAACGTGTACGCCTCGCCGGTGCTGCTGGCGGACATCTGGCGCCACCATGCGAAGGAAGACATCATCGTGGTGTCACCCGACGTCGGCGGCGTGGTGCGCGCGCGCGCGATCGCCAAGCGCCTCGACGATGCCGACCTCGCGATCATCGACAAGCGCCGCCCGCGTGCGAACGAGGCGACCGTGATGAACATCATCGGCGAGGTCAAGGACAAGGTCTGCGTGCTCGTCGACGACATCGTCGACACCGCCGGCACCTTGTGCGCGGCTTCCAGCGCGCTGAAGCGGAACGGCGCGCGCAAGGTCGTCGCTTACTGCACGCATCCGGTGCTGTCGGGCCCGGCGATCAGCAACATCGACGGTTCCTCGCTCGACGAACTGGTGGTGTCCGACACGATCCCGTTGACGGCGTCGGCCAGGTCCTGCGGCAAGATCCGCCAGTTGTCGGTCGCGGAATTGCTGGCCGAAACGGTCCGGCGCATCGCGTACGGCGAGTCGGTGAGTTCGCTGTACGTGGATTAGGGCGGGGAATGGGGAATGGGAAACGCGAATGGTCGAGGGCACGAAACCGCTCTTGACCATTCCCGATTCCCCATTCCCGATTACCGGCTCCAACACCGCTCCCCTGGTCGCGGGGGAGCGACATCGCCGCCGCGAGGCGGCCCTCAGCAAGAAGGCAACACGAAAATGGCAACCACACGTACCATCAATGTCGAAAAGCGCAACGACGAGGGCAAGGGTGCGAGCCGCCGCCTGCGTCGCGCGGGTTTCGTCCCGGCGATCGTCTATGGCGGCGACCTGCAGCCGGTGTCGATCCAGATCCAGCACAAGGACGTCTGGCATGCGAGCCAGAATGAATGGTTCTACTCGTCGATCCTCGACCTCAGCCTCGGCGGCGACGTGCAGAAGGTGCTGCTGCGTGACATGCAGCGCCATCCGTTCAAGCAGCTCGTCCTGCACATGGACTTCCAGCGCGTCAACGAGAACGACGCGATCCGCGTGCGCGTGCCGCTGCACTTCCTGAACCAGGAGGCATCCGTGGCGGGCAAGACCTCAGGCGTCGTG
>DAIOWG010000337.1:0-2931 GCA_036758645.1 Dokdonella sp.
GTGGCGGTCAGACCGCGTGCCGGCGCTGCGTGCGCGCGTCGTCGGAACGCGCGAATTCGAGGTCGGCGAGGTAGGTCGGCTCGACGCCGGTGACGTACTCGCCGGAGAAGCACGAGGTATCGAACTCGGTCAGTGCCTCGTTGCCGTCGCGCACGGCCCAGACCAGGTCGTCGAGGTCCTGGTAGAACAACCTGTCGGCACCGAGGATCCGCTCGATCTCGTCGACCGTGCGGCCGTGCGCGACGAGTTCGGCCGCGACCGGCATGTCGATGCCGTAGATGTTCGGGTGTCGAACCGGCGGCGCCGCGGACGCGAAGTACACCTTCTTCGCACCGGCCTCCCGCGCCATCTGGATGATCTGCTTCGAGGTGGTACCGCGCACGATCGAGTCGTCCACCAGCAGCACGTTCTTGTTGCGGAACTCCAGGCCGATCGGATTGAGCTTGCGACGCACGGATTTCACGCGTTCGCTCTGCCCCGGCATGATGAACGTCCTGCCGATGTAGCGGTTCTTGACGAAACCCTCGCGCACCGGCACCCCGAGCGCGTGCCCCAGCGGTCCGGCGGCAGTGCGCGACGTGTCGGGGATCGGGATCACGGCGTCGATGTCGTGGTCGGGAAACTCGCGCAGGATCTTCTCGCCGAGCTTCTCGCCCATTCGCAGGCGCGCCTTGTACACCGACACGTCCTCGATCATCGAATCGGGGCGTGCGAGGTACACGTACTCGAAGATGCACGGCGCGTGGCGCGCGGGCTCGGCGCACATGCGCGAGTGCAGCTTGCCGTCGAGCGTCATCAGCACCGCTTCCCCCGGCGCGATGTCGCGCAGCAGGCGGAATCCGAGGATGTCGAGGGCGACCGATTCGGACGCGACCGCGTATTCGCGACCGCCGGCTGCATCACGTTCGCCGAGCACGAGCGGACGGATCCCGTTCGGATCTCGAAACGCGAGCACGCCGTAGCCGAGCACCATCGCGACCACCGCATAGCCCCCCACGCAGCGCGCATGCACGCCCGCGACCGCCTTGAACAGGTGGTCGGGGCTCAGGTTGCGGCGATCCTGGATCTGCAGTTCGTGCGCGAGCACGTTGAGCAGCACCTCGGAATCGGACTCGCTGTTGACGTGGCGACGGTCGTCCTCGAACACCTCGCGCCGCAGCGCCTCGGTGTTGATCAGGTTGCCGTTGTGCGCGAGCGCAATGCCGTAGGGCGAGTTGACGTAGAGCGGCTGCGCCTCGGAGCTGCCATCGGAGCCCGCGGTCGGATAGCGGCAATGGCCGATGCCGACGCTGCCGCGCAATGCGAGCATGCTGCCCTCGTCGAACACGTCGCGCACGAGCCCCGATCCCTTGTGCAGGCGCAGGCGGCGTTCGCCGTCGATGGTCGCGATGCCCGCCGCGTCCTGGCCGCGATGCTGCAGGACGGTGAGCGCGTCGTAGAGCGCCGAAGCGACTTCCGACTGACCGACGATGCCGATGATTCCGCACATGATGGTTGGCTTCAGGTATTGGGAGGAGCCGGCGCCGCCGCGGGAGCCGCGGGCACAGGCAGGATCGCGGGGCGAACGAGTTCGTCCACCGGCGCGAGATAGGGCCCGAGTTCCTCGGGCAAGCGCGAGCCGAGCCAGCGCGCGCCGTCTTCGAAACCAGGCAACAAGCGCGACTCGCGCCACCACGGATCGCGAGCGAACGGCGTGAAACCGAGCAGGAACACGACCAGCACCACCAGCGCGAGACCGCGCGCAAGCCCGAACACCATGCCGAGCATGCGATCACTGCCGGACAGTCCGCTGCCCTCGACCAGCTTGCGCATGATGAACGTCACGATCGCGCCGGCGACGAGCACCGCGATGAAACACAGCGCATATGCAAGGAACACGCGCGACGACGGGGTCGATATGCTGCCGGAAAGCCGATCCGCAAGGGTCGGGCCCAGCAGCCAGGCGAGCCAGAACGCGCAGGCCCACACCGCGAGCGCGAGCACTTCGACCACGAAACCACGCCACAACCCCATCAGCACCGACAGGGCGAGCACCGCGATGATCGTGTAGTCGGTCCAGTTCATTGGCGCAGGGAATGGGGAGGCGGAATGGGACTGCAATCGTCGAGTGCGCAGGCGAGCTTCAACTATTCCCTATTCTCCTTCCCGATTCCCCGTTCACATCGTGACGATGATGCCGTCGAGCTTCATGCGTTCGCGGATGGTCGCGCGCAGCCTGTCGGCGGCGCCCCGGTCGACTTCGGGACCGACGCGCACGCGCCAGAGCCTGGAGCCATTCGATTCCACTTCGTCGACGAACGCGGTGAAGCCGGCGCCGCGCAGGCGATCGCGCAACCTGGTCGCGTCGGCCTCGCCCTTCAGCGCTCCGAGTTGCACGGCCCAGGCGCCCGCGCGCGCAGCCGGCAAAGCGCTCGCGGGCGCGTCGCCGGGCGCATCCGCGGCGAGCTGCACGACGCTGCCCGGCACCGACGGTTGCAGCGCGCGGATGCGCAGGCGCGCGGCTTCGGCAGCGGCCCGGCTCGGGTACGGTCCGACGCGCACGCGTTCGGCGGCCTTGCCCTGGTAGCGCGTCGGCTCCGTGAAGGCGGAATGGCCTGCCTTCTTCAACGAGGCGACGAGTTCGTTCGCATTGGCAGACTCGGCGTAGACGCCCAGATGCACGTAGAACCGGCTGTCCGCCGCGGTGCCTGCGGTGACCGGAGGGGTCGCAGCCGGAGACGGAGCGGTGCCCGCCGCAGGAGAGGTCTCTCGAGGGCCGTCCACCGGCTGGGGCGCGCCCGGCGCCTTCGTGGCGGGCGCCGCCGGCGCCGAAGCGACCGGTTCGCCCGCAGGCGCATCGACGCGCTCGGGCGGCGCCGGGGCCGTCGGTGCGGCCGCAGGCGGAGCCGAAGATGGCGCGGGATCCAGCGGGAGCACGCGTTGCTGGAATTC
>DAIOWG010000338.1:0-2885 GCA_036758645.1 Dokdonella sp.
CGCAGGTCGTAGCGGTACGGCGCGTAGTTGCCGTGCCAGCCGACCACGTCGAGCGGCGAATGCCCGATGTCCGCGCGCCACAGGTGGCCCTGGAACTTCGCGACGAGCTCGAACGCGCCTTCGATGTCCTCGAACGCCGCACGGGGCGTTTCGAAATCGCGCGGATTGGCGAGGCCGTTGCTGCCGATCGGACCGAGGTCCGGCAGGCGCAGCGCCGCGCCGAAGTTCTCGCAGACGTACCCGCGCGCGCTGCCGTCCGGCAACGACACCGCGAAACGCACGCCGCGCGGGATCACCGCGATCTGTCGCGGCTCGACCTCGACCAGGCCGAATTCGGTCGCGATGCGCAGGCGCCCCTGCTGCGGCACGATCAGCAGCTCGCCGTCGGCATCGTAGAACCAGCGGCCCTGCATGTCGCGGGTGGCCGCGTAGAGATGGATGCCGACGCCGGTGCCCGCCGCGGGCGTACCGTTGCCGGCCATCGTGTAGAGGCCTTCGATGAAGTCGACGGGCGCGTACGGCAACGGCAGCGGGTTCCATCGCATCTTGTCCGGCGTGACCGGTCCATCGCCGAAATCGTTGTGGAAGGCCGGTTGCGCGTAGTGCGTGAACGCCCCGTGCATCGCGGCGGGTCGAATGCGGTAGAGCCAGCTGCGCCGGTTCGACGCGCGCGGCGCGGTGAACGCGGTGCCCGAAAGCTGCTCGGCGTAAAGCCCGTGCGCGACCCGCTGCGGCGAGTTGCGCCCGACCGGCAGCGTGCCGGCGACCGCTTCGGTCGCGAATTCGTTGCCGAACCCGGTCTGGTAACCGTCGTGTGTGCTCATCGATGTCCGCTCGTCGCCGTGGCGGCTCTCCTTCGCGGGGAGCCGCGATCCGGGGTTACAGCACGCCGCGCTTGATCTGGTCGCGCTCGATGCTCTCGAACAGCGCCTGGAAGTTGCCCTCGCCGAAGCCTTCGTTGCCCTTGCGCTGGATGATCTCGAAGAAGATCGGGCCGATCGCGTTCTGCGTGAAGATCTGCAGCAGCAGGCGCTGCTTCGTCTCCTTGTCGGCATCGATCAGGATCTTGTTGCGTGCGAGGCGGGGCACGTCCTCGCCGTGGTTCGGGATGCGCTCGTCGATGACCTCGAAGTAGGTGTCGGGCGTGTCGAGGAACTCGACGCCGGCCTCGCGCATGCGCTCGACCGTCGAGTAGATGTCGTCGGTGAAGCACGCGATGTGCTGGATGCCCTCGCCATGGTACGCATCGAGGTATTCGTTGATCTGCGACTTGGGGTCGGACGATTCGTTGAGCGGGATGCGCACGATGCCGTCCGGCGCGGTCATCGCCTTCGACACCAGTCCGGTCTTGGCGCCCTTGATGTCGAAGTAGCGGATCTCGCGGAAGTTGAACAGCTTCTCGTAGTAGTCCGACCACTTCTGCATGTTGCCGAAGTACAGGTTGTGCGTGAGGTGGTCGATGAAGGTCAGTCCGTAGCCCTTCGGCTGCGGGTCCGCGCCCTCGATCGGTTCGTACTCGCGCGCGTACACGTCGCCGTCACGCGGCACGAGGTAGAGCATGCAGTCGCCGATGCCCTTGACCACCGGCACGTCGATCGCGCGCGAGTGCGCCTTGTGCGTGACCGCCTCGCCGCCGTTCGCGAGCACCCTGCGTTCGACCTCGGCGACCGGTTGCGTGAAACGCACCGCGAAGCCGCAGGCACAGGGACCGTGCGCAGCGGCGAAATCGGCTGCGAACGAATCCGGATCCTCGTTGACGAGGAAGTTGACGCCGTTCTGGCGATACACCGTGATCGGGCGCGCGCGGTGGCGCAGCACCGCGCTGAAGCCCATGCGCTTGAACAGCGCGTGCAGCCCGGCGCCCTGCCCGCCCGGCGCGGCGAACTCGACGAATTCGAAACCATCGATTCCCATCGGGTTCTCGAACGTGGTGACCTGCATGCCGAGGTTGGGCTGGGGGTTCATGGCGACACTCCTGTTGCACCCACGCGAGCGGGCAGTTGATGGAAACCGCGACCTTCGACGGCCGCCGTGCGACCTTGCAATCAGCGGCGATTGCACGGATTATGGTTTCAAATGAAACCAATATCAAGGTACGCCGCCGCATGGCCGCCCACGCGCCCCTCCAGCTCGAACGCTTCCTGCCTTACCGGTTGTCGATCCTGTCCAACCGCGTGAGCCAGGCGATCGCGCGCGAGTACCAGCAGCGCTTCGGACTCTCGATGACCGAGTGGCGCGTGATGGCGGTGCTCGCGCGCTTCGACGGCGAGGGCCTGTCGGCGAGCGCGGTCGTGCGGCATACGGAGATGGACAAGGTCGCGGTGAGCCGTGCAGTCACGCGCCTCGCCGCGGCGGGACGCGTGACGCGACGCGCGCACGAGTGCGACAAGCGCCGCTCGGTGTTGCGCCTGACCGCTGCGGGATGGAAGGTCCACGATGCGATCGCCCCGCTTGCGCGCGCGCACGAGCGCTCGATGCTCGCCGAACTCGACGATGACGAGCGCCGCGCGCTCACGCGCATCCTCGACAAGCTGGCCCCGGTCTGAGGCCGGGAATCGGAACGGGGATTCGGGAATGGGAGGTGCCGGGCTGCGCATCGTGGCTGGCACGAGCTCCGCTTGGCCATTCCCGATACCCGATTCCCTGCTACTTGACCCCGTGCATCAGCCGCTGGATCAGCGGGGCGATCAGGAACAGCAGCACGCCCGGGATCACCAGCGCCCAGAAGCCGAAGGTGTAGCCGGACAGCGCCGATTCGACGCTCATGCCGGTCTCGCCGCTGACGTGGCTGGCGAAGATGCCGGACAGGTTGTTGCCGATGCCTGTGGACAGGAACCAGCCGCCCATCGCGAAGCCGACGAGCTTGGTCGGCGCGAGCTTGGTCG
>DAIOWG010000339.1:0-2754 GCA_036758645.1 Dokdonella sp.
CAGCGTGCAATCCTCGACGATCAGCGTCGCACCGCGGTTGACGATGGCGCTGTTGCCCGCATCGGTCAGGACGAGGTCGCGCAGCGACACCTCGACGGCGTCCGCGGTCACCTCGAAGAGGCTGTCCACCGCGTTGCCGCGCAGGCGGATGCGCTGCCTTCGCGTGCCGTCGATCCGCAGCGCGTCGCGGATCATCAGTGGCCCGCCGGAGACGGGGAGCGTGCCCGCCAGATCAGGCGCGAAGCGGATGTGGTCGAGGCCTGCGCGCGCATTCGCCGTCGCCAGTGCAGCGCGCAATGAGCCGGGACCTGAATCGCGGAGCTGTGTCACCCACAGGACCGCGTTCGCATCGACCGCTGCGGCGTGGACGGGCACGGCAGCGCTCGCGACCTGCAACGCAAGTCCGAGCGCGAACGGTCCGATCCGTTGCAACGAAGTCATGGTGGCTTCTCCTGGCTGGTCGACGCGGACTGCTGCGGTGGGCGCGCCATGCGGACCGCGGCCACCCGGGTGCGCGCGTCAGCGCTTCGCCTCGCTGCCGCTCGCGAAGATGCGGTCCGATTCGTACGCGCCGAGGTCGTAGGTGCCGAAGCGATCGTCCGAGGCGAGGTCATCCGTGCCGCGCAGGTTGCCGTCGATGTCGGGCGATTTCGCCGACACCGGCGCGTCGTCGCAGAAGTCGATCGCGGCGTTGCCGGGCAGCAGGCGATAGTCGCCTCGCGCCGGGGCCTGGAACGCGATCGGCAGGATGTCGCTGCGTTCGGCCGCGACTTCGAACGTGCCCTGGTCCTTGAGGAGGCAGTCGTAGTGCACGGTCGGCAGCGCGCCGAAGAAGTCGAACACGCGATCCTTGCCCGACACGAGGCTCGACTGGCCGATGATGTCGGTCACGAACGCGCCTTGCTCGCCGTCGCCGAAGATCAACGCGGGCCCGCCGTCGTTGTCGGCGAAGGTGGAATGTTCGAAGCGCAGCGATCCGCCCATCGTGAAGATCGGTGCGCAGCCCGGCGCACCCTCGATGCATCCGTTGCCGACCACGAGGCTCGAGTACAGGCGCACCGACGACGCCTCGCCGTGCATCCAGATCGCGCTTCCGCCTGCGGCTGCATTGTCGCGCACGATCGCCTCGCTCAGGTGTGCCGAACCGCCGTTGCGGACCGAGACCGCGCCACCGCGTTCGGCGACGTTGCCGGACAGGCGCAGGCACTCGAGTTCGGCCGGGCAGTGACGAAACGGGCCGTGCCGGAAGCGCGCCAACTGGGCATAGCCGCCGTCGCCCGCGAACGCGCCGCCGCCTTCCGCCGCGCTGTTGTCGCGCAGCACGACGTCATCGAGCAGCGCCTTCGAATGGGCGCCTCCCACGTACAGGCCGCCCCCGCGGTTGGACGCGTGGTTCGCGTGGATGAGCACGCCGTCGACCGGCGTGAGCGGATCCTTCGGATCGCTGCCCGCGCTGGCGAGTCCGCCGGAGAGCACCGCGATGCCGGCGCCATCGACCGCCTGGTTGTCGCGCACGACGATCGCACTCGGTTGCATCCGCAGCGTCGCATCCGCGACGAGGATGCCGCCGCCGACCGAAGCGAGGTTGTCGTGGATCTCGACGTCGCGCTCGAGCGTGACGATCGCATTGAACGAGACCGCGAGGCCGCCGCCGTGCGAATTGCGGTTGTGGTGGATCGTGGTGTCGGCGACGTTGACGAGTACGCGTCCCGCGATGTTGAGGCCGCCCCAGGTGCCGATGTCGCCGCTGGCGCCGCCACCGCTGATGTCGAGGCGCTCGAGTCGCACCGGGAAGCTGTCGATGCCTTCCCCGCCCCAGATCGCGAGCGTCGCCCATTCGCCGGTGCCGACCAGTGCGGTATGGCCGCTCGGCACGGTCTCCCCGCAGGCGGCGTGGCCGCCGATCAGATCGACCGCGGTATCGATGAAGGCGGTCTGGTCGAGATAGGCCTGGTCGTTCGCGAGCCGGATCGTGTCGGCTTCCGGCGTTGCTTTCGCGAGCGCGATCGCCTCGGCGATCGTGCGGGCATTGCAGGTGCCGGCGGCGCCGACGCTGATGTCGGCTGCGTGCGCCTGGAGGCTGGCGCCCAGCGCGAGCGCGGGCAGGAACGGGAGGATGCGCATCGGAATCTCCGGAATGACCGTCCATGTCGGTCGTTGGCGGAGAAAACGGCCGCCGGGCGCCGTTCCTATCACGGGATTCCGGTTGCGGAACGCGATTTCCTGCGTCCGGGCGCCCCGGGCATCGCGCCTTGCGGCGCTCGGATGCGGATCCGGTGCTGATCGCTTCGGGCCGAAGCGGGTCTCGCGAACGCCGCTGACGCCGGCGACGCCGCGCGCGCACTCGCCGGTTAGGCATGGACCCGCTAGAATACGGGTTTCGAGCGGAACGTTCGCCCATGACCCCCCTGATCTTCGTGACCGGCGGCGTGGTGTCCTCGCTAGGCAAGGGCATCGCCGCCGCGTCGCTGGCCGCCATCCTCGAAGCGCGCGGCCTGCGCGTGACGATGATGAAGCTGGACCCCTACATCAACGTCGACCCCGGCACGATGAGCCCGTTCCAGCACGGCGAGGTCTACGTCACCGACGACGGTGCCGAAACCGACCTCGACCTCGGCCATTACGAACGCTTCGTGCGTACCCGGCTGACCGGCAAGAACTCGATCACGACCGGCAAGATCTACGAGAGCGTGATCGCCAAGGAGCGCCGCGGCGACTACCTCGGCGCGACCGTGCAGGTGATCCCGCACATCA
>DAIOWG010000340.1:0-2570 GCA_036758645.1 Dokdonella sp.
GCACCTCCGCGCCGAGCGCGTGGTAGATGTTGACCTGGCGCGGCGTGTTGTTGACATGGTCGTCGCCGCGGATCACGTCGGTGATGCGCATGTCGATGTCATCGACGACGACCGCGAAGTTGTAGGTGGGGAACCCGTCCGAGCGGAACAGCACGAGGTCGTCGAGCTCCTCGTTCGACCATTCGATGCGACCCTTCACGCGGTCCTCGAACACGACGCTGCCGGATGACGGGTTGCGGAAACGGATCACGCGGTTCGGATCGTCGCGCAGCGGCTCGCTGCGATCGCGGTAGTAGCCGTTGTAGCGCGGCTTCTGCCCGGCGGCCATCGCGGCCGCACGCATCGCTTCGATCTCCTCCTTCGACTCGTAGGCGTAGTAGGCCTTTCCAGCCTTGACCAGGTCCTCGGCGACCTGGCGGTAGCGGTCCATGCGCAGCGTCTGGTAGTACGGACCCTCGTCGTGCGAGAGACCGAGCCAGGCCATGCCGTCGAGGATCGCCTGCACCGCGGCATCGGTCGAACGCTCGCGATCGGTATCCTCGATGCGCAGGATGAACTCGCCGCCGCGGTGGCGTGCCTCCAGCCAGCAGTAGAGCGCGGTGCGTGCGCCGCCGATGTGCAGGTAGCCGGTGGGACTGGGGGCGAAGCGCGTGCGTACGGTCATCGGATGTCGCGACGGGAAGCGGCCGGCCAGTTTAGCCGAGCGCGCCGCGGCGCGACATGCGGCCCTGCGGCGCGGGCGCGCCGCGCCGGATGCGGGCACAATCCGCGCTCCACGGTCCAGCTTCCCTGCCATGTCCTCTGATCGCGCGCTCTGTTGCCTGCTCTTTTCCCTGCTGCTCGGCGCCTGCGCAGCCACCGGCGGATCACGCGGCGGCATGCCGCCTGCGGACGGCATCCGTGCACGCCTCGCGATCCTCGAAACCACGGACCTGCATGCCAATATCCTCGGCTACGACTACTACAAGCTCGCCGAAGACCCCTCGATCGGCCTCGATCGCGCCGCGACGCTGGTGCGCGAGGCGCGCGCCGAGTTCCGCAACAGCCTGCTGTTCGACGCGGGCGACACGATCCAGGGCACCGCGCTCGCCGACTACCAGGCACGCGTGGCGCCACCGTCCTGCGACGAGCAGCTCGCGATCTATCGCGCAATGGACACGCTCGGCTACGACGGTGGCACGGTCGGCAATCACGAGTTCAACTACGGACTCGCCTACCTCGCGCAAGTCTCTGGCCAGGAAATGAATGCCGAGGGCGTGGCGGCGCGTCGCTGCAAGGGGCCGGCATTCCCGCTCGTGCTCGCCAACGTCGAAAGCCTGCGTGACGGCGAGCCGATCTATCCGCCCTATGCGGTCCTCGATCGGCGGATCGCGATCGAGGATGGCGACGGCCGCACGCGCGAGGTGCCGATCCGGATCGGCATCATCGGGTTCACGCCACCGCAGGTCATGATGTGGGACCGCAGCAACCTCGAGGGGCGCGTGCGTTCGACCGGCGTGGTCGAAGCCGCACGCAAGTGGTTGCCGAAACTGCACGCCGAACGCGTGGACCTCGTGATCGCGATCTCGCATGGAGGCCTCGATGCATCGCCGTACAGCGAGGCGATGGAGAACGCGAACTGGCACCTCGCGCGTGAGGCCGGCATCGACGTGCTGCTGCTCGGCCACTCGCACGCAGCGTTTCCCGACCCCGGCAATCCGGCATCGCGGTATGCCGCGATGCCCGGCGTCGACAACGAGCGCGGACTGGTGCACGGCAAGCCGGCAGTGATGGGCGACTTCTGGGGCAAGAGCCTCGGCGTCGTCGACCTCGCGCTGGTGCGCCGCGACGGGCGCTGGCAGGTCGACGCGGGCGCAACCCGCTCGGAAGTGCGCGAGACCCGCAGACCCGACGGCAGCCACGTCGCACCCGATCCCCGCATCGCCGAGGGCATCCTTCCGGTACACGAGGCGACGATCGCGTACGTTTCGCAGCCGATCGGCGACAGTGATTTCGCGATGACGAGCTACTTCACCGAAGTCGGCGACGTCACCCCGCTGCAGCCCGTCAACATGGCGCAGCGCGCCTACGTGGAAGCGACGATCGCGCGTGAACTGCCGCAGTACGCAGGCATCCCGGTGCTTTCGGCGGCGGCTCCCTTCAAGACCGGATTCGCCGGGGCCGAGGATTACACCGACATCGCCGCTGGCCCCCTCGCGATCCACAGTGCCGCCGACCTCTACCTCTATCCCAACACGCTCGCCGCGGTGAAGATCGATGGCGCGTTGCTGCGCGGCTGGCTCGAACGTTCGGCGACGCGCTTCAACCGCATCGACCCGACGCTGGCCGAACCACAGGAGCTGCTGAACCGCAAGTTCCCGGGCTACAACTTCGACGTCATCCAGGGCGGCATCCGTTACACGATCGACGTGACGCGGCCCGTGGGAGAGCGTATCGGCGACCTCAGCTGGGACGGCAAGCCGGTGAATCCGACGCAGCCGTTCATCGTCGTGACGAACAACTACCGCGCGAGCGGCGGCGGCCGGTTCCCGGGGCTGGATGGATCGAACCTCGTGCTGTCGGCGCACGAC
>DAIOWG010000341.1:0-2411 GCA_036758645.1 Dokdonella sp.
GCGCGCGCAACACGCCGCGTGCGACGGGTCCGCCGTGCGCGTGCGCTTCCGCGCAGCTCACGTCTCCGGATCCGGCTCGAGCCGGCGCGCGCCTTCGGCCAGCATCGGTACCGACGACGGCACCTCCAGCGCGCCGGCCGCGCGCCGGTGCAGCAGCACCACCGCCGATGCCGCGATGCCCTCGCCGCGTCCGCAGAATCCGAGGCGTTCGCTGGTGGTCGCTTTCACGCTGACGTCGCCGACCGTGCAGCCGAGGTCGGCTGCGAGGTTCGCGCGCATCGCATCGATGTGCGGCGCGAGTTTCGGACGCTCGCACACGACCGTGACGTCGGCGTTCGCGAGCGCATAGCCGCGCCCGATCGCGAGTGCGGTGCATTCGAGCAGCAGGTGGCGGCTGTTGACGTCCTTCCAGCGCGGATCGTCCGGAGGGAAGTGATGGCCGATGTCGCCGAGCGCGAGCGCGCCGAGCAATGCGTCGCACAGCGCATGGATCACGACGTCGCCATCCGAATGCGCGACGAGGCCGTGCGAGTGCGCGATGCGCACGCCAGCGAGCACGACGTGGTCGCCGGGTCCGAACGCGTGTACGTCGATGCCTTGGCCGATGCGCATGGGAGAGGATGAGGGCAAGGGAAGGCATGCATTGTAGGACGCGCGCAGCGCGGCCGGCGATCGACTCGCGGCGGAATGCGCCGGCCGGCCTCGGCCGTCCCGCCTACGAGAAGCGCAGCAGGTACTCTGCAAGCAGCAGATCCGCCGGCGTCGTGACCTTGAGGTTGCTTTCGGCGCCCTCGACCAGCAGCGGGTGGTGGCCGGCGCGTTCCATCGCCATCGATTCGTCGGTGATCGCGATGCCCGTCCGTTCGGCCTCGGCGAGCACGGATTCGAGTTCGCCGCGGCGGAACAGCTGGGGCGTCAACGCGCGCCAGCGCGATTCGCGCGGTTCGGTTTCGAGCACGCGCGCTGCGCCGTCGGCCCGCTTGAGCGTATCGCGCAGCGGTGCCGCGAGCAGCGCGCCGCCAGCCGGGATGCCGAGATTCACCAGGCGCTCGATGTCGCGCGGCTCGACACACGGCCGCGCCGCATCGTGCACGAGCACGAACGCGTCGCTCGCGACCGCTTCGGGCAATGCGCGCAGTCCCGCGAGCACCGAACCGCTGCGCTGGTCGGCGCCGGTCGCGATCCGCACGGGCTTGCCGCCGATTCGGGTCGCACCTGGCCAGTGCGCGTCGCTGCGCGCAAGCACGACGACGAAGCCGCCGATCACCTCGCACGTCGCGAGTCGCTCGAGCGTGACCATCAGCAAGGGCCGGCCGCGCAACGGCATGTACTGCTTCGGCACGCCGCCGCCGAAGCGCGTGCCGCTGCCGGCCGCGGGTACCACGCACCAGAGCGCCTCAGTCGGCATCGGCTTCGGCTTCGGCTGCGCGGGCAGCGGCGGTGACCGGGTCGACCACGCGGTAGAACGTTTCGCCGGGCTTGACCAGGCCGAGCTCGGAACGCGCGCGTTCCTCGATCGCCTCGCTGCCCTGCTTGAGGTCCTCGACGTCGGCCGCGAGCTTGTCGTTGCGCTTGCGCAGCTGCGCGTTGGCGTCCTTCTGGCTCTCGACGCGCTGTTCGATGCGCCACATCTCGCGCAATCCGCCCTGCCCCGCCCACAGGTGCACCTGCAATGCGATCAGCAGCACCAGCAGGACGAGGCAGGTCCAGCGCAGCACGTGCGCGCGGCCCTAGCGGCCGAAATGCGCGAGGTTCGGGAACGCATCCTTGCCGGCGTAGCGCGCGCCCGCACCGAGCGCTTCCTCGATGCGCAGCAACTGGTTGTACTTGGCGACCCGGTCCGACCGGCACAGCGAGCCGGTCTTGATCTGGGTCGCCGCCGTCGCGACGGCCAGGTCGGCGATCGTGGTGTCCTCGGTCTCGCCGGAGCGATGCGAAATGATCGATGCGTAGCGTGCGGCGTCGGCCATCGCGATCGCGTCGAGCGTTTCGCAGAGCGTGCCGATCTGGTTGAGCTTGATCAGGATCGCATTCGCGATGTGCCGGTCGATGCCTTCCTGGAGGATGGCGGTGTTGGTCACGAACAGGTCGTCGCCGACCAGTTGCACGCGCTCGCCGAGTTTCCCGGTCAGCAGCTTCCAGCCGTCCCAGTCACCTTCGGCCATGCCGTCTTCGATCGTGATGATCGGGTACTTCGCGCACCATCCGGCGAGGAAATCGGTGAACTGCGCGGGCGACAGCACCTTGCCCTCGCCCTCGAGGTGGTAGGCGCCGTCCTTGAAGAACTCCGAACTCGCGACATCGAGGCCGAGCCACACGTCCTTGCCGATCGCGTAGCCGGCCTTGCCGACCGCCTCGAGGATCGTCTCGACCGCTTCCTCGTTCGAACGCAGGTTCGGCGCGAAGCCGCC
>DAIOWG010000342.1:0-2399 GCA_036758645.1 Dokdonella sp.
CGAAGTCGGCTTCCGCGAGGCTGCCTTCGGCGAGGGCGATGTACGCCGGATACAACGCGAGCGTGTCCGCCATCAAGCGGCCTCCGTCGAGGACGATGAAGGTTTCGCAGGCGACTGCCGCGGTGCGCCTGTTGCCGTCCGAGAACGGATGGTTGCGCGCGAGGCCGAAGGCGAGACGCGCGGCCAGGTCGGCGAGATCGGGCGGGGGTCGCCATACGCGAACATCTGCTGCGGTTGGGCGATCGCCGATTCGAGCAAGCCATCGTCGCGTACGCCCGCGATGCCGCCATCGCTCGGCGGGTTGCCGCTCGCGGAAGGCGAGGGCCAGCCTCCTGCTGATCCGGATCATCACGGCATGGTCACTGCGCGAGCTTGCGCAGCAGTTCGCGGCGATCGCGCATGACCTGCTCGGCCACGTCCATCTGGGCCGCCAGTTCGGGGTCATAAGCGCTGAGGCGGATGCCGCCGGGCGGCGTCGGATCGTCAGGGCCACCGTGCACTCGCAGCCAGGATCGAAGCCGGTGCGAGCGCACGACCGACAAATGAGTAGTACGGCACGCGCGCGAACGGCAGCCACGGCACCTTCGCGTCCGATTCGACCACGCGGTGCAGCGGCAGCCGCCGCCGCAGCAGCGGCAGATGCGCGGCATCGAGGCGCACGCCGTCGTGCGCGAACCAGCGCGGCCAGAACCAGCGCGTGATCGCGCGATGCTGCGCGCTGCCGCGATCGGCCTGCGCGGGCGAGACGTGGAAGTCGACCACCGCGAGCGCTCCGCCGGGCCGCAGCATCGAGATCGCATTGTCGATCGCCGCGCGCCACTCGGGGATCATCGTCAACGCGTAGGACAGGATCACGACGTCCACCGGCTCGGCCGGTTGCCAATGCGTCGCGTCGGCCTCGATCGCGTGCATCTGCGGAATGCGGCCGGCGCGCTCGCGCGCGCGATCGAGCAGCGGCGCGCAGAGGTCGACCACCACGTAGGAGGCGATCTGCGCGAGGCGTTCGCCGAAGAACTCCGCATTGCGCCCGGTGCCGCCACCGAGTTCGACCACGCGTGCCTGCGGCGGCAGTTCGATCGAGGCGACCAGTTCGGCGCGGCCCGCGAGCAGGCGCTCGCGAAACGCATCGTAATGCGCCGACTGCGCCGCATAGAAGCGCGTCAGCGCCTGAGCGTGCGAATCCGCGCGCGGCATTCCGCGCAGCAGGCGCGCGAGCACGGCCGCGTCGCCGCGCAATGCCTCAAGCCGGGACATCGGCGATCACGAAGCCGGGATAGGTGTGCACGCGGTCGTGCGGCTGCAGCGCGGCCGCCTCGCCGTCCATGAAGCGGAACGCGTCGCGCAATCGCTCGCGCGCGGGTCCGATGCGCACCTGCTCGAGGTAGGCCGGCCGCGCCTGCGCGCTGCGCAGCAGGATGCGCGCGCCTGGCGCCGCGCGCGCGCGGATCGCCTCCCACTCCTCGACCAGCGCATCGGGGTGGTATGCGCCCATCCAGTCCATGTGGTCGAGCAGCACGAAGCGGGAGATCGGGGCGTCGTGCGCGTGCAGGAAGCGCGTGACCGTGGCCGTGCGGGTTTCGATGCGGTCGGCGAGGCCGTGCCGGAGGCGTTCGAAGTTGGCGGGTTTGAGATACTCGGGGCAGCAGTCGCGGCGGTAGCGGCCGGCCAGGTAGACATGCCAGAAGTAGTTGTCGGCCAGCGGCAACTGTCGGCACACGTACTGGATCGCCGCGCGGATGTAGCCGGATACGCCGCCCGCATGCTGCGCCTCGACCAGCCGTCGCTGGGCGGTCGGCACGCCGAGCAGGCTCATCACTGCTTGCCGCGCGATCAGCCAGTTCACCGGTCCGTTCCACAGCGCGGGCGCGATGCGCCGGTCGTAGATCGCGCGCTGCTGCACCAGGTCGCGCGCGCCGAGCAGGTCCTCGATCGCGTCACGCAAGCGCGGGCGCGTTGCGAAATACGCGCGCACGCCGCGCGCGACCAGCCCGGACAGGCCCCGGAAATAGAACCCCGTGTCGCGCCGCGTGAACCAGTGCGTGCGTTCGTCCCACCACATGCGCGCGAAGTCGGGAAGCTCCGCACGCAGCACGTCGTGGTAGAGCTGCTGGAAGCGCGGATGGTGGCCCTCGCCGAACAGTGCGAAGAAGTCGTCGAATGCGAGCCTGCGCACGCCGGCGAGCTTGAGCTGCAGCAGTGCATTCTGGCGCGGGTTCGCATCGACCGCGAAGATCCGTCGCGGCGCGTCGAGCGCGTAGTCGAGCGCATTGCAGCCCGCGCTGGTGATCACGAGCACGCTGTCCTCGGCGCCGAGCGCGAGTGCCCGACGGTCGACCGCCGGATCTTCCCAGCAGGTGTTGTAGACCAGGCTGCGCGAGGTCACCGCGTCGAAGATCCTC
>DAIOWG010000343.1:0-2113 GCA_036758645.1 Dokdonella sp.
TCGGCGGCGGGCGAGCCATCGACCGAGAGCGAGCACAGGTCGGGCAAGCCGCCGGCGACGGGCACCCTGCAATCGAGGCGCGCGTCGCGGGCGGCGTCATCGAGGTGGAAACCGCTCGCGCGCGCGGCCCCGGCGCCGAACACGAACGTGCGCGGCGGACCGTCGTCGGGCACCAACACCCAGGTTCCGCTCCAGGTCGAGCCACCGGTGTCGTTGGCGAAGCGCGCGCGCGACAGCAGCATCGGGCGCAGTTGCACGTCGCGACCGTCTTCGACCCTGACCAGCCATGCGCGTGCCTGCACCGGCGACAGGAATTCGATTTCGAGGCGCGGCCCGGGCAGGGCCTGCGGCTGGCTTCCGGTCGCCGCGAGCAGCGGTTCGCCACCGGCGAGCTGCACGAGTCCGACGCGCGCGACGCGCCCGGCCAGGCGCGCGCTGCCGAAATACCAGGTCGGCGTGCCGATGTCGGTGAATCCGTAGAGCGCCACCGCGAGCTCGCCGTCCTGCCATTCGAGGCTGGCGCCGGTCGCACGCACCGCCTCGCCGGTCCCGGCATCGGCGGTCGACCACCAGAATCCGTTTTCGGGCACCTGCGCCGAGGTTGCCGGGCCGGTGTCGAACAGCCGGAACGCAGCCAGTTCGGCCGATGCGCCCGTGCTGCGGAAAACGCGCGCTCGGATCACGCGGTTGGGCGGAAGCGGCAGTCCGCTTGCGCGCGGATCGACGCGCAGCGTGAACGGCACCCTGCGCGTTTCGTCGCACCCCGAGGTCGGACTGCGCAATTCGATGCTGAAGTCGGCGTCCTCGAGCCACGCGCGACCGATCGTCGGCGCGCAGTTGAGCGGCGCCTCGCCATGGATCGCAAGGCGCGCAACGTCGCGCCCGGAAGCGAATGGGAGCTGTTCGACCGTCAGCGTGAGGTCGGGCACCCCGCCTTCGGCGGCTCCCGCGACCGAGGCCGCCGCCAGGACCAGCAGGCAGCCGATGCGGGCCAGGCGCGTGCGCAACGCAGGCATTCTTGTGCGATGCGGGATCATTGACCGATAATGCTCGACTGCACGAAGCCGGGCAAGCCACGTGGCGGGTATCCGGCGCGCGGACGAGGCCTCCGGTCGATTTTCAACGGAACGGCGTCCGCTTCCCGCGCGCCCTGGTGCGCAGCAGCGAACAGCCGCGACGCGCCTCCTGTCCATGCCGACTACCCGCTGTCGTCGTCGGCGATCCGACCGACGTCGGTCGGCCAGGCCCCGCTCGTTTCCGCACTGTCCAGCTCGGAGTGTTTCTCGATGAACAAGACCATCGCGGTGATCCGCGGCGACGGCATCGGCCCGGAAATCATGGATGCCACGTTGCGCGTGCTCGAAGCGCTGCGCCTCGGCCTGCAGTACGAGTTCGTCGAGGCGGGCCTTGCATCGCACGAGAAGACCGGCGAACTGCTGCCGCAGTCGACGCTCGATGCGATCGCGCGCCACCGCATCGCGCTGAAAAGCCCGCTCACCACGCCGGTCGGCGAAGGCTTCAGCTCGATCAACGTGCAGCTGCGCCGCCACTTCGACCTTTACGCGAACGTGCGTCCGGCGATTTCGTTCCCGAACACGCGCTCGCGTTTCCCTGAAAACGTCGACCTGATCACCGTGCGCGAGAACACCGAAGGCGCGTACGCGGGCGAAGGCCAGCAGGTTTCCGAGGATGGCGCGACTGCGACGCTGGTGCAGAAGATCACGCGCAAGGGTTCGGAGCGCATCGTGCGCTACGCGTTCGATCTCGCGCGCCGCACCGGCCGACGCAAGGTCACCGTCGTGCACAAGGCGAATATCCTGAAGTCGACCTCGGGGCTGTTCCTGAAAGTCGCGCGCGAAGTCGCGGCGCTGTATCCCGAGATCGAATGCAACGAGCTGATCGTCGACAACTGCTGCATGCAGCTCGTCATGAGACCCGAGCAGTTCGACGTGATCTGCACCACCAATCTGTTCGGCGACATCATCTCCGACCTCTGCGCGGGGCTGGTCGGCGGACTCGGCCTGGCGCCGGGCGCGAACATCGGTGCGGACGCCGCGATCTTCGAAGCCGTGCACGGTTCGGCGCCCGACATCGCGGGCAAGGGCATCGCGAA
>DAIOWG010000344.1:0-2090 GCA_036758645.1 Dokdonella sp.
GCGTTCGGTGCCGACATCTTCTTCGACGATTCCGCGATCAACGTCGAGTCGGCGCGCTTGCATGTCGCGACGGGCCACGTTCCGCGACGGGCCGGCTGACCGCGATCCGGGCGACGTTCCCCACGAGACAGGTTGTATCCTCTGGCGCTCGCACCACCGGAGCCGCGCGCCTTGGAACTGCCACCGGTCATCGAGCCGTTGATCGTCATCACCGAAGTCGGCGACGCGAGTCCGTTCTTCGGCGAACTGTTCCGGCGCAAGTTCGGCGATCCGATCCCGGACTATCCGCACCACATCGGCGTTTTCCATCGTGGCGCGGATGGGTGCTTCGCGCCGCTGTCGTACCTGCACCTGCTGCCGCACAGGGACCTCATCCTCGTCGGCGGCGGCTGCACCGATGGCGACGCGATCCGGCGACTTCCCGCTGCGGACCGCGACGCGATCCGTGACGCGGGTGGCTTGCTGCTGCACGCCTTGCGCTACGCGTTCGAGCGCTTCGCCGACCGCTGCGATGCCTACTTCGGCCACTGCGGCGACGCGCGTGCCTACGAGGTCGACATGCAGGCGGGTTTCGAACCGACCGCCCACGAGCAGCTGATCGTGCACTGGCACAAGCCGCTGGATCAGGAGCGTCGTCGTGCACTCGTCGCCGAGGCACATGCGATCGGCGCGTTCTGAGCGGCGCAACCGCCCTGCCGTTCGGCGACAGCTTCGTCGCGAAGACGCGGGTCAGGCCCTCAGTATGCGCAGCAGCTCTTCCTGCGAACGCCAGTGCTGCCCGCAGACGTTGCGCGGCAGCTGCCAGCGTTCGCTCGCGGCGTGCAGCGGACCCGGCTCGGTACCGAATGCCGCACGCAACCGGTGTTCGCATGCGTGGCGTGGCAGGTACTCGCGCACGAGGAAGTCGTTGCTCTCGCCGTAAGGGTACGCGAACAGGCTCGCGCGATGCGGTGCGAGGCGCGCGTCGAGCCAATCGCTCGCTTGGCGGAGCTGCGCGTCGGCGTCGGCATGGGTGTCGATGCTGCGGAACGTGCCCTTGCGCTGCTCGCGCTGCGCGGTGACGGCCAGCGTGTGGTGGTTGTGGTCCCAGCTGTGGCTCTCGATCGAGAGCAGGCCCTCGCGCTGCGCCGTGTCCCACCAGTCGTCGCCCCACCAGCCGCGGCCGACGAGGCAGGTTCGGTCGAGTTCGGCGCGCGCCGCGGGCGACACGATCACGAAACTCGTCGCATGCACGGCGCTGCCGGTGTCGAGCGCGAAGTCACGCAGGATGCCCGCGAAGCCCCGCTGCGGGCCGCAGGTCGGGTGCTCGATGTCGTGCCAGTCGAACCACGAGCCGTCGTCGAAACTCAGCGCGACTGCGTCCTCGACCGCCGACTCCGGCGCCTCGCCGAGCAGCACGTCGACCACGCGCGCGAGCGGCACGATGCGCAGGCCCGCGCGCCGGATCGCGCGCAGGTCTTCGGCCAGCGCGACATGGTCGTTGCAGGCGTAGTCGTTGCCTGAAATGTTGTTCGAATGGTAGGCGAGGACGGGTACGCGCATGCGAGGTCTGCAACGGCTCGGCCCGGTGGCGTCGACACCGATCCGCGTGGCCGGGCGGACGCGGGCCCGCTACAATAGCCTGCTTTGCCCGCCCCGGACACGGACCCGCATTCCATGGCTGCCACCCCGCTGAACCCGACCGATCTCTACGACGTGCGCGCGCTGCTCTCCGACGAGGAGCGCATGGTGCAGGACACCGTCGCGCGCTTCACCGACGAGCGCGTGCTGCCGATCATCGGCGACTGCTTCGACAAGGCTCGCTTCCCGACGGAGTTGATCCCGGAGATGGCGGACCTCGGCCTGCTGGGTTCCTCGCTGCCGACCGAGTACGGCTGCGCCGGCATGAACGGCGTCAGCTACGGCCTCGTCTGCCAGGAACTCGAGCGCGGTGATTCGGGCATCCGCAGTTTCGCCTCGGTGCAGTCGTCGCTGTGCATGTACCCGATCTACGCCTACGGCAACGAGGAACAGCGCCGTCGCTGGCTGCCCGAGATGGCCGCCGGCAAGGTGATCGGCTGCTTCGGCCTGACCGAGCCGCACGGCGGCTC
>DAIOWG010000345.1:0-2061 GCA_036758645.1 Dokdonella sp.
CATGCGGTCGTACTTCCCGTTTCCCTTGATGAACGAAATTTTCATCGTCGCCCTCGCCTGCGGAAGAGGCTGCGCAAGGCCGAGTGGTGGAGGACCGGCGCGACGTGCGCCGCCAGGGTCACGCCTTGCGAAAGAAGTCCATCGTCCAGTTGGTTTCCCATTTCGCGCCCGCGTCGGGGGAGAACGCCTGCTCCCACCTGAGCTGGTCCGCGCCGCGCCTGGACCACAGGAACCGGATCCTGATCGGTTTGCCCTGGAACGTGTCCTCGGCGTAGAACGTGCCGACGCCCTCCGCGAACGAACCGACGACCGGCACATCGATCCTTCCGGGGAAGCGGCCGTCGAGCCACCAGATCGACCACGTGCGGTGGGCGGCATCGTAGGAACGCAACGCGACTGCGCGAAATTCCCCTTCGGGGAACTTCAGCAGATTGTCTTCGATGTTGCCGAATCCGCCGAGGACACTCCGTGTGGACATCTCCCCGTCGAACTCGATCCATTCGTCGGAATCGGCGAGCCGTTCCTTGAGACGTCGGTGCTTGACGCGCCAATCGCCGAGCACGAAGTCGAAGTCGGAAGGCGCCGTGGGCAAGGTGGGCAGTGGCATGCGAGTCGGTCCTCGGGTTTTGCATGCCAGTGTAACGGTCGCGCGGGACACGGCGGGAGCCGGTCGGATGCCTCCTGTCACGGCAGATCGCCTATGCGCTCGTGGCTCGCAGCGGAGTGCGATCGGATGCGCCATCCGAACCACGCTGCCGTGCCGGATTCGTTGGCCCTACGGCGCGTTGCGGCGTTCGGGCTCGGCCGAATGCAGAAAGCGCGTGAACGTGTCTTTCGGGCGTTCGATGCCGCATGCGGTCAGGACCATGCCGACATTCCCGCGGTGGTAGGTGCCGTGCGCGAGCACGTGGAACAGCATCTCCTCGCGCGTCATGCAGCCGCGATCACCATCGGCGAACGTGAACGTGATCGACTCGGCCAGCTCGCCATGCGCTATCCGGGCGACATACGCCTGGTACCAGTCATCGGTGGCCGCGATGCTCGCGCGCAATTCGTCGAGGACGGGGGTCTCTGGCGTATTCGTCGCCGTGAACCCGTGCGCCTCGCCGACCAGATGCGCCGCGAAGATGCGATCGACGACGTGCGTATGGTTCATGAGGCGCACGGCGAGCGTCCACTGCTCCGGATGGCGAGCGGCGTCGATCGTCGCGATCGCATCGAGGATCTCGGCATTGGCCCAGGCCTTGTAGCGGAACGCATTCTTCATCGGCATCCTCGACGGGTTCGGGCGCAACCCGCGATTGTCGCGCGGAATCGCGCTCCGCGGACCATCCCGAACGGCATCGAGTGGTTTCGCGACGTCCCTCAGCGCCCGCACGCCACGCGAGGCGGCGCGTCCGACGCTATGCTGCCCACGCCGGCGGTGTCGGCATCGAGAGGCCGTCCGACGCGTGGATCACCTGGCTGGAAAAGTGGAAGCAGCGGCGCGATCGGCGGCCGGGGACGCGCCTGCCAGCACGCGTCGCGTGATGGTCATCGTCGGCGCGTGGGCGCTGGTCGCGATGCTGCTCGCCGCGCAAGCCTGGGTCGCCGCGCAGGTGCGCGGCGAACCCGTGGTGTGGGCGCGCGCGAGTGCGATCTGGCTCGTCTGGGCCGCGGTGTGGGCGGCGCTCACCCCGGTCGCACTGCGACTCGAGGCATGGTTTCCGCTGCAGCGACCGCATCGGCTCCGAGCGCTCGCGGTGCACGGCCTCGCTTCGGTCGGATGCGCCCTGGTCAACCTCGCGCTGTTCGCACTCGCGGCGCCGCTGATCGGCGCGACGCAGGTCGAGCCGACCTGGTTCGGCACCTTCAGCCGCCTGCTCGGCACGACCTTCCTGCTGAACCTGCCGGTGTATTGGCTGATCATCGTCGCCGCGCACCTGGATCGACTCGCGCGCAGCGCGCGGGAGAGGGACCGGCGGCAACTCCGGCTCGAGGCGCAGCTCGCGGATGCGCGCCTGCAGACGCTGCGCACGCAGCTGGACGCGGTGATCCGCGATGCGGGCATCGATCCCAGCA